>NZ_CAUQPH010000002.1:0-109912 GCF_963519925.1 uncultured Stenotrophomonas sp.
GGGCACCACCACCGCGACCACGCTGCAGCCGGCGCTGTCGGCGTTCGCCGGCCTGCTCGCCCTGCCTGCAGTGCAGGCATCACTGCCGTCCCTGCACCCACCGCCGCTGTGGATCAGCGTGGATGCGGACGGCAGCGTGGTCGCGCAGGATGCCAGCGGCGTGCTGCATCCGCTCGACGCCACCGCGCCATGGCGGCAGGATGCGGCGGCCGCACCGTTGCTCGCCACCCTGCGCGACGTCGCCGCGCAGCTGGGCGGGCCGGTGCGCTCGGACGGCCGCGTCAATGTCTCGGACATCCTGACCGCACATGGCGGCTGTGGGCCGGAGGAGGAAACCCATTTCGATGGTGCTGCGCGGTGCGTGGAAAGGCTGCTGGGCGAGCTGCGGCTGGGCATGCGCGCCGATCTGCTGCACGCCTGGGACGCGCTGGATGCGTATGACCTTGAGCGGATACGCACGGCCACGGCCGCGTTCCTGGCCCAACGCGCGCCCGAACCACAGACCCTGCTCGAATACCTGGCGCGCCCGCTGCTCGAAAACGGCGACATGGGCTGGAACCAGCTGCACCGCACCAGTTACCTCGTCGCCAGCATGGCGCGCACGCCGCGCGCATTGCGGTTGCAGGCCGCCTTGCTGGATGCGCTGGGCTGGTACGCCGGCGGCGCGCACGCACCCACGTCGCCCACGCTGCTGGCCAGCCTGACCCGGGTGGCGATCGTGCTCGACCTGGGTCCGCCATCGGACCGCGATGCCCGGGTGCTGCTCGGTTACCGCCTGCACAAGTCCTCGAACTGGGGGCGCACCTTCGCGCAGATCCGGCTGGACTTCCAGGACTACCTGCACAGCATGGGCCGCATTCCCGCTTCGGCGCTCGGCATGGCCACCGCGCTGGCCCTGCAGGATCATGCGCCCGAGCTGCTGGCGACCGATGTCCCGGCGAACCTGGTGTACGCCAACACCATCGCATCGATCCAGTTCGTCAGCGGCGTGCACCTGGCCGAACGGATCCGTCGCGGCCTGTCGCAGCAGATGCGGTTCGGTGAGCTGCTCAGCCTGTCTTCGGAGTTCGCAGAAGGCGTTGGCGTGCCGGACCTGGTCAAACAGATGACGTTGCAGGCACGGCGCCTGCCCACCCATGACTGGTACGTGTTCCGCCAGCTGGAACGCGGCCCGGCACCGCCGCTGCGGCCGTCCGGGCGGATCGAAGCGGCGCTCCTCGCCTTCGACCAGCGCGTGGCAGCGATCGAGCGCGCGGTCGCCGACGTGCTGGCTCCGCTGCCGTATCGCATGCCGCTGCTGGAAGCGGAGATCCGTCGGGTGTTTCCACGTTTCCCCGGCGTACTGGCCGGGCATGCGTGGAATTCGACCGACTTCCTGCTCTGCCATGACGACAACCATTTCGGGCGCAGTTTCCCGTTCTTCGAAGTCGTCGCTGCCGGGGCGCTGCGCACCGACGCCGACCGCTGGCGTCCGTGCCGCACCTTCGTGCCGGACACGCCGCTCAACCGTGCGCAGGGCAACCCGCGTTACGAGGCGGCACTGCAGGACGCCTACGCGCTGATGCGGCCGGCGCTGCCGCGGCTGGCCGACATCAACGCGCGCTACCAGCGCCGCTTCGACGCCTATTTCCGCCACGCGCAACGCGGCTATGGGGTATTGATCGAAGAAGCGCTGTACCAGCGCCCGGAGGAGGAGCGGCACGCCCTGATGCAGGGCGCAGTGGAGGTGTTCACCCTGCGCACGCACGAACCCGACCTGGAGGCGCGGCAGGAGACCCGCAACGACACCGATCCCTACCGCGGCCGCTTCGGCGTGGTCTACACCCTCACCCTGTCCGGGCAGCCGCGCCACTTCCAGCTGTTTCCGCTGCAGAGCGGGATCGTGCCGCTGTCGCTGGACGGGCCGCTGCCGCTGGGCGGCGAACTGCAGAGCCGCAAAGTGCGCCTGCGCAGCGGCAACATGGCCACCGTGCAGGTACGCCGTGGCACGGCGTTGCCGGTGGACTGGGAAGCGTATGCCACCGACAAGGCACCGGCCGAGGGCCGCTCCTCGGAGGTGATCGTGGAACGACTGCTGACACCGCCGCACGCGCAGCGCGACAACAGCACCCTGGCCTCGCCGTTCCATGCCCTGGTCGAGCCGATCCAGCACGGCTTCTTCTGGCTCGATGCGGACAGCTTCCGTCGCGAAGGTTGGGCCCCCACCGGCTACGAGCTCCACCTGGACGACGCGCCGTTGTGGCTGAAGACGGTGGACTTCTTCGTGCCCTTCGTGGAAAACCTGCGCCGGATCTCCTCCCGGAACCGCAACGAGTTCGCCATGGCCGCGTTCGGGCTCTACCTGGAAGCGATCATCGTGGTCGGGCCGGTGGTCAGTGGCGTGGCCAAGGTGCTTGCCCGGCCTGGACTGAAACTGACCCTGCCACGCTTCGCGGAACTGTCGCGCGTGCTCGGCCACGGCACCCTGGATGCGCTGAATCCGGCCGCCGGCAGCCTGTCGCTCCTGCGGGTGGGCGTCAGCGTGGCGCAGCGCACCGCGCGCGGCAACGTTCGGTTCCTGTGGTCGGTGTTGGGCCGGCAGGCCTCGCCCGCCCAGCCACCGGTCATGCGCTGGGCCATGCGCGAGGGCATGGCCATTGCCAAGGAAGGCGGCGCATTGGCGTCGCCGCTGTATGAGATCAAGGTGCGTACCGTGGACGGCATCCCCGGCGCCATGGTCGCGCCGCCGCCGCTCGCCAGTGGCAGCCGCACCCTGCACCTGGTCGACCCGGCCACGTTGAGCCTGTACGGCCCGGCGCTGCAGGAGCGGCTCGGCGAAAGCGGCGGCGCGGCCGGGATGCTGATCAAGGTCGGCGGCAGTCCACGCACCCCGCACGTGTCTCCGGGCAAGGCGCTCAAGCCGATCAAGCAGGGCCCCAAGACCTCGGACGAACAGCCCGATGACGATACCGGACGGCTGCAGCCACCGGTGCTCACCCTCCCCGACCACCGCGCGTTGGGCGTGCCCGCCGCGCGTCCCTGAGCGTTCTGGGGTCAGGGCTCGTCGCGGGCCGGTGCGGGGTCGCGGACCAGGTGGATGTCGGTGGGCGCCGACAGCGCGATATCGGCGGCAGCGAAGTTCTGCAGCATGGTGAAATACAGGTCGCTGCGCACTCCGTACACCGCGCGCGGACCGGACGTGTAGGCAAAGCTGTTGATCGCGACCTGGCCATTGGCGATCGAATCGATGAACACCGACGGCGCCGGGTCGGCCAGCACCCCGACATGCGCCGCATAGGCATCGAGCAGGATCTGCCGCACCGCGGCGACATCGGTGCTGAGCGGCACGCTGAACTGGATCTGGATCCGTCCCTGCGCGTTGCCCATGGTCATGTTGCGGATGGTCTTGGTGATCAGCTCGGAGTTGGGCACGATCAGCGTGGACTTGTCGCCCACCTGGATTTCAGTGGAACGCACGTTGATGCGCTTGATGTCGCCTTCCTGGTCGCCGAGCTTGATCCAGTCGCCGATCTTCACCGGCCGCTCGGCCAGCAGGATCAGGCCCGACACGAAGTTCTGGGTGATCGCCTGCAGGCCGAAGCCGATACCCACCGACAACGCGCTGACCAGCAGCGCCAGGCGCTCCAGGCCGATGCCCATCGCGGTCAAGCCCCACAGCACCGCCAGGATGATGCCCAGGTAGCGGGTGACGGTGCTGATCGAATTGCGTGCGCCGGCATCGAGTTCGGTCTTCGGCAGGTAGGTGTCGGTCAACCAGCGCTGGAACGCCTGCATCGCCGCCCAGACCACCAGGAACGCCAGCACGGCATAGACCACGTCGCTGGGCTTGAGCGTGACCTTGCCCAGGGTGATGCCCTTGGACAGGGTATCCAGGCCACCGAACAACGCATTGGTGTTGCCGAACGGCGCGGTCAGCGCCAGCACCGCCAGCACGATCACGCCGATGCGCAGTACCGCCGACAGCAGCACCCCGCCCTGCTCCAGCCGCGACGCGCTCAGGCCCGTGGTGAGCACCACGGTCTGGCCGATCCGGCCGCTGGGCGAAAGCAGCCAGATCGCCAGATCGTCGGCGAACTTCAGCAGCAGCGAGGCGGCCAGCAGCACCACGGCGCCCCAGATCAGCTGCTGGCCGACGAACAGCGCGAAATTGAGGTAACCCAGCAGCGTGGCGATGACCGCTGCAGACACGACCACGTTGCCGACCACGCGGGCCAGTACGATCCAACCGCTCCTGCGCCCGCTGGCCTTGGGCTTGGCCGGGGCATCGGCGCCCTGTGCATCCAGTTTGGCCTGCACCTCGTCGGCCTGGCGGCGGTGCATGCGCGCCAGCGACACCAGGATGGCGATGATCAGCACCATGTAGGTGATGGCGATCAGCCCGTCCACCGCCACCGTGGTGACCTGGCTGGTGCGCGCCTGCTTGTTCAGCGCCACCAGCAGGATGCTCACCCAGGTCAGTCCGGCCGCGTACCAGGCGTACTTGCGCAGGCGCCAGGCCATGTCGTCGTCGAGGTTCATCAGGCGCCACGAGGGCCGCTTGGGCATCAGCAGCGCCGCGCTCAGCGCCGCCATGAACGCCGCCACGAAGGTGGCGACTTGGAAGTTGAGCGCCACTGCTTCCAGCCGCGGCGGGATCGCACCGATTTCCTGCAGCGAGCCCACCAGCATCGCCGCGGCGAAACCGGGCAGCAACGTGCCCACCGCCAGCAACCAGACCGCCAGCCCCGAGCGCCGCAGGCGACCGTCGGGCGCGCGTTCGGAGGCCGCAAAGCGCCGGCCCAGCGCGCGCAGCCAAAGGCGCAGCGGGAAGAACATCAGCAGCGCCACCACCGCACCGAACAGCGGCGTACCCCAGCCGTGCTGTGCGATGGCCTTGCGCGCGGTGGATTCGCCCTGCCGGTACAGCGCCGCAAGCCGGTCCAGGTCGGCCGGCACATGGGTCGCGAACTGACGCCACAGCGAGGGCGACAGCGGCGAATTGACCTTGCGCACCAGCTCCTCGCTGAGCTGGGTGGCGCGCATCTTCTCGATATCGGCACTCAACTGCTTGGCATCCACGGCCAGCAGGCGCGCCCGCGCGATGGCCGCCGCGATATCGGCCCGCTCCTGGTTCAGGGTCTTGCGCTGCTGGGCCAGCTCACGCGATTCCACCGTGCCTTCGGCAACCGCGCCCAGCTGGGAAATGCGGATGTCCAGCTGGTCCAGCTGCGGTTGCAGCGCGCCCACCGCGTCATCGGCGCGGCGCTGCACGCCCAGGGCCCGGTCGGACAGGGTCTTGAGCGTGTCGCGGGTGTCGGCATCCTCCAGCGACCGCTGGATCGCGGTCAGGTCCTTGCCGGCCTGCGCCAGCTGGGCGAGCGGCTGGTTCTGCGCGTCATCGGCGCCCTGCGCGAATGCGACAGGGGCGGCCAGCAGCCAGGCGGACATCAACAGGCCGAGCAGCGGCCGCAGCAGGGGGAAACCAGGACGGGAAGACAAACCAGCAGTACCAGGGCAACACGCGGACCACCGCGCCTTGGCGGACTATAAACCGCTCCGTGTTCACATCGGGTAAGCGCGCCCGGATGGCTGTCACGCGCGGATCGTTCCGGCTTCACTTGGCCGTGGCGGCGGCCCCGGCATCGTGGATTCCATGTTCCTACCGAGGCCCGCAATGAGCACCCACGCCGACCTGAAAACCGTCACCGACCTGCAGCTGCCGCGCTATCTGGGCACCTGGTACGAGGTCGCCCGGCTGCCGATGAAGCATGAACCGGATGACTGCACCGACGTCAGCGCCCACTACGAGATGAAAGACAACGGCCATGTGGCCGTGCTCAACCGCTGCCGCGTGGGCGACAGCATCGAGGAAGCCGAAGGCGAAGCGTGCCCGGTCGACAACGACCCCGCCCGGCTGGAAGTGAGCTTTCTGCCCAAGGGCCTGCGCTGGCTCCCCTTCACCAAGGGCGATTACTGGGTGATGCAGGTGGCGCCGGACTACAGCGTGGCGCTGGTCGGCAGCCCGGACCGCGACTACCTGTGGCTGCTGGCACGCCAGCCGCAGCTCGACGCCACCGTCCAGGAGCACTATCTGGCCCAAGCGCGCCTGCAGGGCTTCGACCTCAGCCGGCTGATCCACACCCCGCACACCGGCCGACCCACTGCCTGACCCCGCATGGACCTCAAAAGCGGGTACCCCTTCTGGGCCATCAGCAACGGGCTGATGCACGCCTTCCCGCCGTTGCGCGAGGATCGCAGCTGCGACGTGCTGGTAGTGGGCGGCGGCATCAGTGGCGCGTTGATCGCCAACGAGCTGTGCGCGCACGGCCATGACGTGGTGCTGATCGAACAGCGCGACATCGGCTGGGGCAGCACCGCCGCCAGCACCGCGTTGCTGCAGTATGAAATCGACACCCACCTGGTCGACCTGGCCAAGCGCTTCGGTGAAGCCGATGCGGTGAAGGCCTATCGCGCCTGCGCCGAGGCGATCCCCGCCCTGCGCAGCGTGGCAGCGGGTTTCCGCGGCGTGGACTTCCACCCCATGCAGAGCCTGTACTACGCCAGCAAGGGCCGCCATCGGGCGGTGCTGCAGGAGGAGTACGCCCTGCGCGACCGGCACGGCTTCGACGTGCGCTGGCTGGACGCCGACGCCGTGCAGGAGGAATTCGGCATCCAGGCACCGGGCGCGATCCTCAGCGCGCTGGCCGCGCGGGTGGATCCCTATCAGCTGACCTACCGCCTGTTGATGCGGCTGGCCAAAGCGGGCTGCGCGGTGCATGACCGCACCGTGCTGCACACCCTGGAGCCCAC
The DNA here is from genome assembly GCF_963519925.1 of uncultured Stenotrophomonas sp. Classification (NCBI taxonomy): domain Bacteria; kingdom Pseudomonadati; phylum Pseudomonadota; class Gammaproteobacteria; order Lysobacterales; family Lysobacteraceae; genus Stenotrophomonas; species uncultured Stenotrophomonas sp. The sequence goes on from NZ_CAUQPH010000002.1 coordinate 6,790, forward strand.
TGCGCGCGGGGTGACTGCCACCACCCCGGAGGGCGTGCGCATCCGCAGCCGCCACGTGGTGCTGGCCACCGGCTACGCCGGCCAGCGCTGGCTGAAGCAGAAGGTGGCGCGCAACCGCAGCAGCTACGCGTTCATCACCGACCCGATCGATCCCGGCCTGCTGGGACCACTGGTCGACACCATGGCCTGGGAGTCGGCGCGCCCCTACCTGTACCTGCGCAGCACCGGCGACCACCGGCTGCTGGTGGGCGGGGAAGACGATGCGGTGGACATCCCGGCCCGGCGCGACGGTCGCGTGGCCGGCAAGACCGGCACCCTGCTCAAGCAGGTGGGGAAGCTGTTCCCCCACCTGCCGCTGCAACCGGCGTTCTCGTGGGGCGGCACCTTCGCCGAGACCGCAGACGGCCTGCCGTTCTTCGGGCCGCACCCACAATGGGGGCCGCGGGTATTGTTCGCGATGGCCTACGGCGGCAACGGCATCACCTACTCGATGGTCGGCGCGGCCCTGCTGCGGGCCCGTATCGAGCGTCGCCGCCATCCGCTGGCGGACCTGTTCGGGTTCCAACGCCTGGACAGGTGATACAAACCGCGTCACGACAGGCATCATTCAAGCAACGGCTGCTAGCGTCAGCGCTGTCGGCCGCCTTGCCTGCCCCGGAGCCCACCATGATCCGCCCGCTTTCCCTGCTGCTGTGCCTGCTGGCTCCCGGCGTCGTGCTGGCGCAATCCGCTGCCGGTGCCACCGGGCCGCAGTCGGCCACCGACCTGGACCTGTCGCTGCCGCAGGCGCCGCTGCAGTACATGAACGACCCCACCCTGCGCGGCGACCCGCCCGGCACCTTCTACGGCGACAAGAGCGGCCGCCGCGCCCTCCCGCGCGACGCGGCCGGCAACCGCGTTGCCGGAGTCACCGATGACAAGCTGCGGGTCAATGGCAGCATCACCACCGGCATCGGCTACGCCAAGGGGTTCGGCAACACCCACTTCAACGCCGCCGAGTTGAACCTCAACAAGAACTACACCAACGACGACGGCAAGACCCGCAACATGAACCTCAACATCCAGATCAGCGAGGGCAAGGGCCCGGGCTTCTATGGACCGTATGGTGGGGGTTACGGCGGGTACGGCCCCGGTTACTGGAACGGTCCGCCGCCGGTCGGCTGGTAACAGACTCAGTCCCACCAGTCTTCGCGCTGGATCGAGATCACCCGGCCGTCGTGCCCGCTCATGCGCACGTCCACGCGCTGGTTGCGGGCGTTGCGCGCTTCCAGCGTCCAGGTGGCGCCATCGCGTTCCACCGATTCGATCTTCGTCAGCCCAGCTTTGCCGGCACGGCTGAGGATCTGCCCCGCGTCCAGCATCGGCCGGTCGCTGTACGGGTCGAAGATCTCGCCGGTGCCCGGGTCGATGATCACCTCGGCGAACCTCCCATCGGCGCGGGTGACATCGGCTTCCCACACGCCGTCGTCGCGCTCCAGCTCGTGGACCTGGGTGTAACCGGCAGCAGTGAGCCTGGCCTGCACGTCGGCAGCGTTCAGCGACTTGGCGAAGGCCGGGGCGGCGGTGAAGGTGGCCGCCAGCGCGGCGGCGAGGATCAGCTTGTTCATGGGGGCGTTCCTGGAAAGTGACCGGATCATCCCGGCGCCGCCAGTGTTGCAAGCGCCCTTAAGCACAGCATGAGCCCGGTTGTTAGGCGACGTTTAAACGCCGCCCGTATACCGTATCCACCCCTCCCGAGCCCCGCCGCCATGACTGCCCTGTCGCTGCTGCTGCCCCTGCTGCTGACCGCCTCCGCCCAGGACCCGATGCGGGTACTGGATGGCGGCGCGCGCCAGCAGCAGGCGGTGCGCCAGGCGGTGCAGCAGGGCCGCTACGTGCCGCTGGAAACGGTGGTGCGCGACGCCCTGCGCCGCTATCCCGGCCAGCTGCTGGAAGTGGAGCTGGACGACGGCAAATACGAGATCGAGATCCTGGGGCCCAATGGCGTGGTCATGGAGCTGGACTATGATGCGACCAGCGGCCGCCTGCTCAAGATGGAAGAGGACTGATGCGACTCCTGCTTGCCGAGGACGATGCTCTGCTCGCCAGCCAGCTGCAGCTGCTGCTGGAAGACGCCGGTTACGTGGTGGTGCACAGCAGCGAGGGCGTGGACGCCGAGTACCAGGGCCAGGTGGAAGACATCGCCGCAGCCGTGGTCGACCTGGGCCTGCCGGGACTGGACGGACTGAGCGTGATCGAACGCTGGCGCCAGGCCGGACGTGACTTCCCGGTGCTGGTGCTCACCGCGCGCAGCCGCTGGCACGACAAGCTGGCCGGGTTCGACGCCGGCGCCGATGATTTCCTTACCAAGCCGTTCCAGCCCGAAGAGCTGCTGCTGCGCCTGCGCGCGCTGATCCGCCGCAGCGCCGGCCACGCCAGTCCGCGCCTGCAGTGCGGCCCGCTGCGCCTGGACGTCAATGCCGGGCGCTTCGAGCTGGATGGCGTGCTGCTGCCGCTGAGTCCGCAGGAGCACCGCATCCTGAGCTACTTCATGCACCATCCGGACGTGGTGATCAGCCGTTCGCGGTTGGGCGAGCATGTGTATGAAGCGGGTTTCGACCCGGATTCCAACACGTTGGATGTGCTGATCGGGCGCATCCGCCGCAAGCTCGGCAGTACCCTCATCCACACCCACCGCGGCCAGGGCTTCCGCCTCTCGGCGCAGCCATGAAGAGCCGCTCGCTGCGCAGCCGCCTGCTGCTGGCCGGTGGCCTGGGCATGGTGCTGGTCTCGGCGCTGGCCACGTGGTGGCTCGGGGCGATGTTCGAGCGCTCGGCGCGTACGGCGCTGGACCAGCAGCTGGGCAACGACCTGATCGCCGTACTGGCGCTGGTCGAAGTGGACGCACAGGGCGGCGTGCAGGTGCGCGACGAGCTGCGCGACGAACGCTACCGGCGGGTGTTTTCCGGCGCGTACTGGCAGCTGCTCGATGCCACCGGACAACCGCTGGCACAGTCGCGTTCGCTGTGGGACGAAACGCTACCGGCACCCGCCGCGCTGCGGACCGGACCGGCGCTGCCGTTCGACACCAGCGGACCGTTGCAGCAGCCGCTGCGCGCCCTGGCCCAGCAGGTCACCCTGCCGCGCGCGGACACACCGCTGCGGGTGGTGGTGGCCGCCGACCGCAGCCAGCTCGACGCGCAGGTCACCGCCTTCCGGCAACGCACGGCGCTGGCCCTGCTGGTGCTGATCGCGCTGTGGTTCGCGGTACTGGTCACCCAGGTGCATTACGGCCTGCGTCCGTTGGCCGAGCTGGGGCGCATTGCCGAACAGGTGCGTAACGGCGAGGACGTGCGCTTCCCGCAGCAGGGTCTGGTGCGCGAGGTCGCGCCGTTGGCGGCCGAGCTCAACGCGCTGCTGGACCATCACGGGCGCATGGTGCAGCGCGCCCGGCGCAGCGCCGGAGACCTGGCGCACGCGCTGAAGACACCGCTCAGCGTGCTGAGCAACGAAGCCGCCGGCGCAGGTACTGACTGGCGGCAGACCCTGCGCAGCGAGACCGCGCGCATGCAGGCCAGCATCGACCGCTACTTGGCCGCAGGCATGGCCGCCGACCACCAGCAGCGCACACCGGTGGCCCCGGTGCTGGGCGCACTGTGCGGATTGATGCAGCGCGTGCATGGCGAGCGTTCGGTGGTCTTTGCCTGCGATGCGGACGCGGCGGGCGTGTTCGCCGGCGCGCGCGAGGACCTGGAAGAGATGCTGGGCAACCTGCTGGACAATGCGGGCAAGTGGGCCGCGCAGCGGGTCGAGGTCACGGTGATCCAGGTGGGATCCGGTTTACGGATCGAGGTCAACGACGACGGCAGCGGGCTGCCGGAAGCCGATCTCGAACGCGTGCTGGGTCGTGGCGTCCGGCTGGACCAGCGCGCGCCGGGCAGCGGCCTGGGCCTGGCGATCGTGGCGGACATTGCCGAGAGTTACGGCGGCAGCCTGGTGCTGCGCAATGGCGCCCCGGGGTTGCAGGCAATGTTGACGTTGCCAGCGGGTTGACGGCCCGACGGGTAGTGCCGACTGTTAGTCGGCTGCCTTTGGCGACAGACAACCAACGCCCGGATCCCGCGCTTCGCGCGGCAGCCGACTGACAGTCGGCGCTACCGGGCTGAGTGCATCCACCAACAGTCGATGGCATCCAGCACGATGTGGATGATCAACCCGATTCCAAACAGCCGCGTCTTCTTCGGTACACACAGCCCCGCGTACACCGCGATCGCCGGCGCCGTATGCAATGGATGGAAGCCGATGCTGCAGCGGTTCGGCGCATAGATCGGATCCGCCAGCAGGTGGTCCAGGTCAATGATCCAGCCGAGCAGCAGCAACGCCCACGCCGACAGGAACCGCTTGCGCCAGAACATCCACGCCAGCAGTGCCGGCACCGCGGCATGCAGGAACAGATGGAAGATGGCGCGGCTGCTCATCGAGCCGCCGCGCCCTGCCTGCCGCCGTGCGCCCCGCCGATCAGATCAGCGGCTCGTCGGACAGGTAGGTGTAGCCGGTCAAGCCGGCCTCCAGCGCCGCGGACAGCTCCTGCGCGCGTTCCGGCGACAGCTGGGCGGCGGCCACGCGGTCGGCATAGCTGGCACGCAGCTCGGCCAGGCTGTAGCCCACGTAGTCCAGCATCACGTCAGTGGTATCGCCACGACGCTGCTGGGTGATGGCGTAGCCATCGGCATCGGCCAGCACTTCGACCGCGTCGGTGTCGCCGAACAGGTTGTGGATGTCGCCCAGGATCTCCTGGTACGCCCCGACCATGAAGAAGCCGATGCGGTAGCTTTCGCCCGGGCGCACCGCGTGCAGCGGCAGCGAGGTGTCCAGGCTTTCGTTCTCGACGTAGGTCTTCACCATGCCGTCCGAATCGCAGGTCATGTCGGCGATGATGCCGCGACGCTGCGGCGCTTCGTCCAGTCGCTCGATCGGCACGATCGGGAACACCTGGTCGATCGCCCAGGCATCGGGAATCGACTCGAACACGCTGAAGTTGACGAAATACTTGTCCACCAGGCGCTCGTTGAGCTCATCCAGCGCCGGACGGTGGCTCTTCTCGTCGTAGCTCAGGCGTGCGCGCACGGCATGGGCGATCGCATAGAACAGATCGTCGATGCGCGCCCGCTGCGGCAGGTCGATCTGGCCCAGCGCATAGCTGGACAGGCCTTCGGCATGGAAGTGCTGCGCTTCCTGGAACAGCTCCACCGCCGGGCGCTGGTCCAGGTCGTCATGGATCTCGCGCAGGTGGCGGATCGCGGCGGGCTCGTCGTCGTGCTGGTCGGGCACGCGGCCCTCCTGCGCCTCTTCCACTTCCGAGACGTTGGCGATCAGCACCGCGTGGTGCGCGGTCATCGCGCGGCCGCACTCGGTGACGATCCGCGGCGGGGTCAGGCCGTGCTCTTCGCAGGCGTTGGCCAGCGGCTGCACGATGTTGCCGGCGTACGAATCCAGCCCGTAGTTGATCGAGCAGAAGCTGCGCGAGCGGGTGCCTTCGTAATCCACGCCCAGCCCGCCGCCCACGTCCACGTGGGTGATCTTCGCGCCCAGGCGCGAGAGCTCCACGAAGTAACGGGTGGCTTCGCGCATGCCGTTGGCGATGTCGCGCACGTTGGAGATCTGCGAGCCCATATGGAAATGCAGCAGGCTCAGGCAGTCGGCGTATTCGGTGTCGCGCAGCGACTTCCACAGGTCCAGCAGCTGGCGCGGGGACAGCCCGAACTTGGCCTTGTCGCCGCCGCTGTTCTGCCACTTGCCCGCGCCCAGCGAGGCCAGGCGCATGCGCACGCCCAGGCCCGGCTTCACGTCCAGCGCCTTGGCTTCCTCCAGAACCAGCTTCAGCTCGGAGGGCTTCTCGATCACGATGAAGGTCTGCAGGCCCAGCTTGCGCCCGATCAGCGCCAGGCGGATGTACTCACGGTCCTTGTAGCCGTTGCAGACGATCAGCCCGCCCGGTCGCGACAGGGCCAGCACCGCCATCAGTTCCGGCTTGCTGCCCGCTTCCAGGCCGAAGCCCTCGCCGTGGTGGCTGGCCAGGGTGCCGGCCACGCCACGGTGCTGGTTCACCTTGATCGGGTACACGGCTGTGTAGCCGCCCGGGTAGTCCCAGTCGGCCTGGGCCCGGCCGAACGCGGCCTGCAGCTTGCCCAGGCGCTGGCCAAGGATGTCCGGGAAGCGCACCAGCAGCGGCAGCTTGGCCCCGCCCGCGCGCGCGGCGTCCACGATCTGCGGCAACGACACCACCGGGCCGTCCTGGCCAGTCGGTCTCACCACCATGTGTCCAGCCTGATCCACGTCGAAGTAGCCATCCGCCCAATGCGGAATCGAGTAGGTCTTGCGGGCTTGGTCGAGGGACCAATCGGTCATTTCAGTGGGCCTGGTTGGTAAAAAAGGGGGTGCATGATAACGCCTAACTGGCGACAGCTCCGTTATCATGCGCGCCCGCGCCCGACCCGGGGGATTGAACCTGAACAGGGCGCGGACCCCGTCCGGACGTGGCTAGACCACGCGGCCATCGTGCCGCCAACCCGGCTCCAACTTCTCCGAACAGGACCGTTACACCATGACTGACAACACCAACTGGTATATCGAGCATTTCGAGCGCACCGGCTCGGCCATCGGCTACCGCCTGAAGGGCAAGCTCGATGAAGTGCAGTCGCCGTTCCAGAAGATCGAAATCTTCGCGACCACCGACTGGGGCAACCTGATGACCATCGATGGCGCCATCATGCTGACCAGCAAGGACAACTTCTTCTATCACGAGATGATCAGCCACCCGGTGCTGTTCACCCACGCCGCGCCCAAGCGCGTGGTCATCATCGGTGGCGGCGACTGCGGCACCCTGCGCGAGGTGCTCAAGCACCCGGGCGTGGAGAGCGTGACCCAGTGCGACATCGACGAGCAGGTCACCCGCATGGCCGAGAAGCACTTCCCGGAGCTGTGCGACTCCAACGACGACCCGCGCGCCGAACTGATGTTCGACGACGGCGTGGCCTACATGGCCAACTGCCCGGCCGGCAGCGTGGACGTGGTGATCGTGGATTCGACCGACCCGGTCGGCCCGGGCGAAGGCCTGTTCAACAAGGCCTTCTACGAGAGCTGCTTCAAGGCGCTGAAGGAAGACGGCATCCTGGTGCAGCAGTCCGAATCGCCGCTGATGCAGCTGGACCTGATCAACGAAATGCGCACCGAGATGGGCAAGGCCGGCTTCCAGTCGTTCAAGACCCTGCCGTTCCCGCAGCCGTGCTACCCGACCGGCTGGTGGAGCGTGACCCTGGCGCGCAAGGGCCAGAGCAGCTTCGATTTCCGCCAGTCCGATTCGGCCTCCAAGCCCTTCGAGACCCTGTACTACACCGCCGCGCTGCACACCGGCGTGCTGGTGACCCCGCCGTTCGTGGCATCAGCCCTGAAGGGCTGATGCGCCGTATCAACGCGTTGCGTTGATACCCCACGGTTTGCACGGCAAACCGCGGGGCCCGGCCTTACCAGCACCCACAACCCCTGCGCCTGTCGGCGCGCCCCCCTTGACTCAAGGGGGGCTCCTCACCGGACAGGCCACATGGAATGCTAAAAAAACCCGCGCTGGCGACAGCGCGGGTTTTTTGATTCCGGTAGCGCCGGCCGTTGGCCGGCCCTCGCGATGTCGGATTACAACGCCCAGATCCCCGCAATCACCAGCAGCACCAGGCCCCACTTGATCGCGTGATAGGCGAACGCGCTCTTCGCGCGCAGCGCCTTGGCCTTCAGCCGCACCTTGTACAGCCCACCGAATGCCTTGTTGACCCCGCCGGTCGGGTCACCGGGGAAATTCGGCGACGCACCACCGGCCAGCAGCGTAGCGGCCACCGCGCGGTTGAACAGGCCCGGCAGCCCGAACCGCAGCGGTCGGGCGATGTCGCAGAACAGGATCACCCGGTCCTGATCGGTTTCATTGTGCGCATGGTGGATGTAGGTCTCGTCGAACATCATCCATTCGCCGTCGCGCCAGCTTTTGCGCACGCCGTCCACCTCGATGTAACAGCGGTCATCGTTCGGCGTGGCCAGGCCCAGGTGCAGGCGCAGCGACCCGGCAAACGGGTCGCGATGCGGGCGCAGCTCGCTGCCGGGCGGCAGCTGGGCGAACATCGCCGCGCGTACGTCGGGGATGGATTCCAGCAGCGCGGTGGTCTGCGGGCACAGCGCCAGCGCCGACGGATGCGACGGGCCATACCACTTCAGGTAGAAGCGCTTCCAGCCGCGGCGGAAGAACGAATTGAAACCGGCATCGTTGTACGAGCTCGACGCGGCGATCTTCTCGGCATCGCGCAGCGCCAGCGCTTCGTCGCGGATCATCGTCCAGTTCGCCCGCAGCGGTTCCAGCTGCGGGAAGTCCCTGCCCGGGTCCAGGAACGGCGTGGTCGGCACCTTGGAGAACAGGTACATGATCACGTTGATGGGCGCCATGAAGCTCGAATGGTCGAGCAGCTGCCGCGACCAGCGTGCACGCACCTTGCCGCGGTAATGGATGTACAGCACGCAGGCCACGAACAGGGCCACCACAATAATCTTGATCATCAAGCTTCCACCGGCCAGCGCCGGAACCCATCAGGGCAAAGGGAACGCGGAACCGGAACCGGCCCGCATCGGGGGGGAGCGCGTGCGCGACGGAGACGTGCCGACGGGTGCGGGACTGCCACGCAGGCTGCTACAGCCTGCCAATGGTCGGGACGCGCCGGGTCGCGGTCAACCCTCGTCGCATTCAGGCGGGGGCGAGCATTTGCCTAACTCATTGAATTATTTGCATTTCGAATAATTGCCGCGTGCAGCTTTCCCACTCTGCGCGACGAACTGTTCCACGTCCGGTTACTACATTTTTTTGACAACTACTGGATTGGTGTACTGGGGAGTACTAAAATTAACGAAATCTTGATCTTCCCCCATTCAGCAGCACCGGTACGCCTGACGCTTTGCGCCGACCGCCGGGTCGCCCCAGAATGTCATGAATACAACCGTTGCCTTGTGTGTCGACGACACCGCCCCCGCCGAGCTGCTCAAGCGCGGCGAACGCCTGCTTGAACCCGACGTCTACCGCACCTGCCTCAACGGGCAGCCCGCAGTGGTCAAGGACTACACCCGTTACCGCGGCACCCCGCTGTCGCCGGTGGCCCGCCTGCTGGTGCGCCGCGAAGCGCGCATCCTGCAGCGGCTGGCCGGCTGGAAGCACGCCCCTGCCCTGCTCGGCACCATCGGCGGCCTGGCGCTGGGCATGGAGTTCATTCCCGGCCAGACCCTCAGCGCCGCCCAGTCGGTGGGCATCGAGGTGTTCGAGCAGTTGCAGATGGCCCTCAGCCGCCTGCATGCCGCCGGCATCACCCACAACGACCTGCATGGCACCAACGTGATGGTCAATGGCGGCGTGCCGGTGCTGGTGGACTTCACCTCGGCCTGGCGCAGCCCGCGCTGGCTGCCGGTCCACCCGGTCTCGCGCCAGCTGCGCCGCAGCGACATGAAGAACCTGCTCAAGATGCGCCAGCGCCTGACCGGTGCCCGACCCAGCGCTTCCGAAGCGGCCCAGGTGGCCGACCCCCGCTGGGTGGCCGGCGTGCGGGTGGCCTGGAAGCGCTTCTACCGCTGGTTCAAAGCTTGAATGCCTGCCGGGCTCTGCCCGGCAATCCCCTTACAGCGCATCGGCGTCCAGTTCACCGGTGCGGATACGCACCACGCTGCCCAGGTCGTACACGAACACCTTGCCGTCGCCGATCTTGCCGGTCCCGGCGGCCTTGACGATGGCCTCCACCACCTCCTCGACCTGATCGTCGGTCACCGCCACCTCGATCTTCACCTTGGGCAGGAAGTCCACTACGTACTCGGCACCCCGGTAGAGCTCGGTGTGACCCTTCTGCCGGCCGAAGCCCTTCACCTCGGTCACCGTGATCCCGGTGACACCGCGTTCGGCCAGCGCTTCGCGTACATCATCGAGTTTGAACGGCTTGACCACCGCCATGACCATCTTCATCTGTTGGCTCCCTTGATCTGCGGCGCAAGGATACCGCTATCCTAGTGCCTGGCCAGCCCCACCCGCAGAGATCCCCATGATCGACCTCAACCAGCTCGATGACCTTGCACGCCGCCTGAGCGACATGGTGCCGCCGGGCCTGCGTCAGTCGCGCGAAGAACTGCAGGCCACCTTCAAGAGTGCCCTGCAGGCCGGCCTGGGCAAACTGGACCTGGTCACCCGCGAGGAATTCGACGTGCAGCGCGCGGTGCTGCTACGCACCCGCGAGAAGCTGGAAGCGCTGGAAAAGACCGTGGCCGCGCTGGAAGCATCGGCCAACGCCGCGAACGCCGCGCCGGAACGCCCCGCGCCCTGACCCGCGTGCCGATGCGGCTTCTCCTGATTCCGCAGCACGGCACTGCCCGACAGCCAAAGCCCCCGTACCCGGCCAAGCTCGCAGATCGTTGAGCCAACCCGGAAACCTGCATGAGCCTTGCGCTGGTGCACAGCCGCGCGCGCGTAGGCATTGCCGCCCCCGCTGTGCGCATCGAAGTGATGTTGAGCGGCGGCCTGCCGCATACCACCATGGTCGGCCTGCCCGAAGCGGCCGTGCGCGAATCGCGCGACCGGGTGCGTGCCGCGCTGCTGTGCGCACGTTTCGAGTACCCGCAGCAGCGCATCCTGATCAACCTGGCCCCGGCCGACCTTCCCAAGGAGGGCGGGCGCTTCGACCTGGCCATCGCGCTGGGCATCCTTGCCGCCAGCGACCAGATCGACCGGCAGCTGCTGGGCAACTACGAATTCCTGGGCGAGCTGGCGCTGACCGGTGAACTGCGCGGCGTGGACGGCGCGCTGCCAGCCGCGATCGCTGCTGCGCAGCAGGGTCGCACCCTGGTGCTGGCCGCAGGCAATGGCGAAGAAGCAGCGCTGGCCCAACACGCCGACGTACGCGTGGCCCGCACCCTGCTCGAAGTGTGCGCATCGCTGGCCAGCCGGTCCCTGCCGCATGCGGTGCCCGCGCCGGTAACGCCGCTTGCGGTTGCGGACCTGCGCGACGTGCGCGGCCAGCAGCAGGCGCGGCGTGCGCTGGAAGTGGCCGCCGCCGGCGGACACCACCTGTTCATATGATAGCCGATTAACTGGTGAAAAGAGCGGGTGACCTGCCCCACGGGTGCCTGCGCCCTAGCCAAGAGGTTGCAACAACTTGCGATAGCTGCAAGCCTCCTAAGCCACAACGGCTAAGGAGGGTGAGATGGGCATATACGACGAGCTGAAGGATGCTCTTGAAGGGGAAGAACGGCGATCGGTGGGCGACAGCTTTGGAGGGGAAGGCGCCCGATCGGTGTTTAGCCTTGACCCGGCGTATCAGTCCTTAATGATGGGTGTCACTGATTACCCCTCAGACCCTCTTGGCGTGCTTATTGTGGACCTGGCACGTCGGGTGCACGATGCTCGCCTGTTCCGCTGGATGATCGGTGATGCCATGCGGTTCGCATTCCTTATTGAGCTGACCAATATCCGAGTGTCTTCGACAAAGAAGAAGACTCGCTGGATGGCGGTCCCCACGAGCTCAAACACCTCTACAAGCTTTGGGTCGACCCCGCCGTTCGACCAGGCTCACGATCCACGCGCTTCCAGCTACGCGGAGTGCTACGAGATATTCGGGAGCGTGCTCGAACTCTTGCTTAACGATCTGGAGTTCCGATCCACTGCCCTCACTCTTGCCGGACGCAATGGAGAGTGGACCTACCCTCTGACGTACCAGGTTGAAGACGCCTCACACATCCACACTGGTTCTAACATCCGTAAGGCGGATCTCACTGACCTGAACTGGCTACTGAAGGTGGAAGGCATCCTGATGCAACCGCCAAGCTTCGGCGTCGCTCCCGTTCTTGACATGGATACCGTCAAGAAGATCCGGACTAAGGCGTACCGTACAGACAGGGCGCAGACTGGCACCACGCAGACAAACCGCGCAAAAAGGTGGGAAGCGTCTTATCGCGACTACCAGTATGCAAATGTCGAGTCATGCTGGTCGGTAGAGAGAGCCCTGCTCCAGTCGCTCGCGGATTTCTCTGGATTCCCCTCGCAAGCTCGTGCGCTACTAGTCGCGCATGGTCTCGCGGATGCTACATGGGACATGCAGCGATGCCCAGTCACTCTGCAGGTGCATGGCTTCGCTGACTTCACTGCACAGATGTCCATAGGTAGATCGGACTTCCACGTTGGACACCTTCATCCGCTGAAGGCTGGCGGTAGGCATGTAGGGTCCAACGTAGCGTGGCTATCGCGGGACGGCAATCGAATTCAGGGCGATCTGTCCCTTGAAGATACGCACTTGCTTATCCGCACCATCGCTCAGCGGCTTGATACCCCCAGCTAGGCGCCAGAGACCCGCGCCCTGGAGGTGAGGGGTAGTCGGCGAGGACGGGCAACGGTATGATTCCATGATCTGTTTTTTCGTTCGAGCCAGCCAGTTCATGAAATCCACGCCCGACCCGTCCTATCAGCCTAGCCAGGCTTTCGCGGAGCTACGAAACTACCTGGCTGGGCGAGCTCTAGGCATCAGTCGCGACTCATCGCTCATGCACGAAATCGTGAAGTGCATGTTCTGTGTCTCCGTATTCCCGGACCTTGCTGGGAAGTCTTCTCCAGAGGAATGCGCTACGGCTTACCGGGAAGCCTTCCGCAAGGTAGCTGCCATGCGACAGACCGTCTTTAAGCGCGATGAAGAGTTGCTGCTTGACCCCGGCTCCATCCATCAGGTGGACAAGGTACTTTCGCGCTTCGACTTTGAGAGCGAGCAGCAAGATCCGCTCAGTGAACTCTACCAGGTCTTCGTGTCGAACGAAGTTCGAGGAAGAGAAGGACAGTTCTTCACGCCGACCGTAGCCGTGCAATGGATCGTCGAAGCGCTTGATCCCCAACTGGGCGAACGAATCATCGATCCCGCCTGCGGCGCGGGAAGCTTCTTGAGTTATGCAGCTCGTCATATGCGAGCTAATGGCGCCCCGCGAGAGAAGATCGTGAAGTCGCTGCATGGCATTGAGAAGGATCGCTACCTTGCAGATCTAGCCTCCACCCACATCGCTCTCACGTCACTAGTGCCAGGCAATGTGGTGTGCGCAGACTCCATTGAGCGGCGCATGGAATCAGGCGCGGCAATCCCGTTTGAGCTGGATGGGACGTTCGACGTGGTCGTCACCAACCCTCCGTTCGGCTCTAAAATCAAGGTCGGCACAGAAGCAACTCTGCGTGGATTTGACCTCGCTCACAAGTGGTCGCGTAAGCGAGACAGCACGATCTTTACTCGTACGGACAAGATGGCCACCAGTCCTATGCCCCAGATCCTGTTTCTGGAGCTATGTCTGAGGTTGCTGAAGCCAGGCGGGAGGATGGGTCTTGTCCTGCCGGAAAGCATGCTTTCCAACACTTCGTCGGGCTACATCAGTCAGTACCTCCTAGAGAAGGCGCACCTTGAGGCGGTCGTCGGCATGCCAGAGAACCTGTTCAAGACGTCCGGCAGTGGTGGCACCCACACCAAGACATGTCTCGTCATTGCCCGAAAGAAGGCGCGCAGCAGCAAGAGCACGTCCGTGTTCATGGCTGAAGCGAAATGGTGTGGTCATGACAGCCGAGGCTCCCGCATTCCCAATAACGACATTCCTGAGATCTTGAAGAATTTTAGGAAGAGCGAGAAGTCACTTAAGAGCTCACCACTCGGTTACCGACTCAAAGAGTCAGACATCGTCTCGAACATTATTTCCCCTCGCTACTACGAGCCGAGCTCTGCGAAGGGTCTTTCTGAGCTCAAAGCTACGCACGATCTTGTCCTGATCTCAGATTTGGTCAGAGATGGTGTGCTGGAATTTGACACGGGCATTGAAGTAGGAAAGCTCGCCTATGGCACCGGCGACATCCCCTTTGTTCGCACGTCGGACATCTCCAACTGGGAAATCAAGCTTGATGCAAAGCAGGGCGTTTCCGAGGAAATCTACGAGGCTTCTCGAGCCAAGTTGGATGTCAGAGAGGGCGACATCCTCATGGTGCGGGATGGAACCTACTTGATCGGGACTTGTGGCTTCATTTCCAAGTACGATGAGCGGATCGTCTATCAGAGCCATATCTACAAGATACGAGTGAAGAAGCCCGACGTTATTTCGCCATATCTGCTCCTTGCAGCGCTCAGTTGTAAGCCAGTAATCAAGCAGATCCAAGCCAAGCGCTTCACTCAAGACATCATCGACACCCTCGGTAACCGAGTCTACGAACTCGTTCTGCCCATCCCGAAGGACGCGGCTAAAAGGAGGAGTGTTGAGAAGATGGTGAAGAAATGTATCTTCGATCGCGTGGAAGCTCGAGAGCTTGCAAGGTCTGCTAGAGAAGAGATCTGCTCTAGCTAGGTTTTTCGCATCGCCGAGCGCCCAAACGTTGCTCAACGGAGCGGACCGCAGCTGCGGTCCACTCCTTCCTTCTAGCTGTCCGGCTACCTGACTGGTTCAGTGCGGCGGCTATGCGTCGAAAAGAGGACATCCCACTCGCTCTGAGGGCGGCAACTGCAGGTGCCATTCGAACAGCGAACTCGTCTGCCTGTTTGATCCTCATAGCCGTTCCTAGAACGCCGGCAGACCTGATGCGTGGATTTCCCAACTTCGTTCCACGTGCTTTGGCTGCCTGCAGCGCAACCTTTGTCCGGTGAGATATCAGGTCACGCTCGTACTCCGCCATGGCAGCAATCACATGTATCGTGAATTTGTTGGCGGAAGGCATGTCCGCCGCCACGAACTCCACGCCGGACTCCATCAGCTGCGCGATAAAGCTTAGATTGCGAGATAGTCGGTCCAGTTTTGCGATGACAAGCGTCGCTCGTTGTTGCCTGCACGCTTGCAGTGCCCTGGCCAGCCCCGTCCTGTCCGATCGCTCGCCTGATTCAACATCTTCATACTCCCCGACTAGATCACCGGATACAGCGCGCACATAGTCCGTGACAGATGTTGACTGGGCTGCCAATCCAAGCCCACTACGTCGCTGCACTTGAGTCGATACTCTGTAGTACCCGATGAAATTTGCCATACGTATGTTTTCCAAACGCCCGTATTGTTATTATATAACATTCACGATGCGGGCGCTAGGGCGCTAGGGCGCTAGGGCGCTAGGGCGCTAGGGCGCTTATGGGTGCAGTTCGGGTCTGGTATCAGTCCGAGCAAGCGCCGGTAAGCTGTTGCGACAACCAGCTCGCCTCGTCCAGGTCGTCATTGACTTGGACGGCAACGCAGACTGAGAGCTCGCCCTTAGACCAAGGGACTTGGCACCCCGCGTTGCCACAGGCGGCTGGATCGCCGTCGACCGTGTGCCGCAGTTCCCCGCTTGGAGCCGTTGAAGGCTCGTATCCCGCTTTCAGGAGAGCCGCCCTTCTCTTGCCGTAAGGCATCTCGCTTTCGGGCGGTGCGGAGGGGGAAGCCTCAGGATTAGGCTTCGCAGCGGACGCTCCCTTCTTGCCGGTAGGAGTTCGGTCGGGTCCAGGCGATGTCGCCTTACCCGCCGGCTGACTGGCTCCGCTCGCGCGCTCACCTGTAGCATCGCCAAGGGGCTCGACCTTCGTGAAGCGGATGTTGAACTCCGGCTCTTCCATGGACCCGCGTTCCGTCATGCTCGCTTCCCACGTCCCCGTTTTACCAGCAGGGTCGCCCAAGAACTCTCCATCGAATGTGACTTTGTCGCCCTCATGAAGGTCGGCAAGTACACCGAATAGCGGACTGCTCTGCGTGATGAGTGACCCGTAACGAGCGTCTGACAGACGGTTGCTCACAGTTCCGTAGGTGATGTCAAAGCCGTCAATGGAGGTTGTGATCCGGAAGGAAACGACGTCCGCCCCTTGATCCGTGCTGATACGTTCGACCGTACCGAGCCAGCCTCGAATCGGACCTTTCGCCGCATGGTGGGTCCGACTCTCATTGCAAGAGTTGAACGCCAAAGAGCGCTGGATCTCGTTTGTGCCTGCACGATAAGCGGTCGCGCATTCTCGGTTCAGATCAACGAACTGCCGCTGCGATTGCGGATAGGGTAGCTCGCCAGACCCCTGATGACAGGCGCTCATCGCCAGTCCAATCGACGCTGCCAGAAAGACGCTCGTACAACGCATAGACCCACGCTCCTTATGATACCTATAGGTAGTCTACCTGTAAGTCTGTAGAGCTAAAAGGAGCGGTCTCTTAGGGTTTGGGCTATGACTTCCCCCCTAATGCAGCAGCTTGGTAAGGCATTGCGCGAGCGCCGCGTGGCGGCTGGCTACAGCCAAGAAGGATTCGCAGACCTTATTGGGATGCACCGGACCTACTACAGCGCTATAGAGCGGGGCGAGAAGAACCTGCAACTCGATACCCTCCAGAAGGTCTGCCTTGGGTTGAAGTGCAAGCCATGGGAAGTACTAAGAGAGGCTGACGCGTAGCCCTTGTTTGAAGCTGACGGTAGGCGAGCGTGGACATTGAGGCGAAGTCTGTCTTACGGTGTCAGCATCGGCGGAAGCTAGAAGGCGCGCCCGAAACATTGGGTCGAAAATTCGTAAATCTGGATACTCCTCCAGATGAGCGAACGCCATGTTCTTCGACACCAAGTACTCGTATTCAAACCTCAGTGCCGGGCAGCGAGAGCGCCTTAGGTCGCTGGTGCTCGCCGTGGCACCGGCTCCGCAGGGCAGCGGGTTGCCTTTAACCGGGGCGCACGCGTCCGCTCGCCAACCGAAATCGTCCAAGTTCAGCGCAAGCGCCAGGCAGCAGGCTGGCGTTCTTAAGTATTTTAAGGAACGAGACTTCGAAGGAGTCGCCGTCACGCTCACCTTCAAGTCCAGCCGCTTTCCCGAGTACCTGAGTGAAGGCGTAGCTGAAGCTGCCGTCCGGGAACTGATCAAGAGGCTCAATAAGTTCTGCAATGGGAAGAAGCGCCCCGCACTTCAGGTGATCGCCGTCCGGGAAGGCAGCGCCGGACCCAAGGCAGCTGTACGCCTGCACTACCACCTCAAGATCGAGGTTCCAGCTGGTGTCAGCAACGAAAACTTTGCCCAAAAAGTGGAGCATTATTGGAGTCAGTTGAGATGGGCAGGTCGCGAGATGAAGGTTGTGCCCAAATGCGATCACGGCTGGCTCAGCTACATACTGAAGACGAACAGCAAGCCGGACTATGCGGACGCCATCGATTGGCTGAACACGCAGGTCCCGCCCCGCCCGGTTGCCGAGCGCACGGTCGGAGGATGACGTCGGTGAAGCTATCAGGGTAGCCATGCTGCCTTGATAGCTCCGCCGTGGGCGATAGGACGAACCGGGCTGCAGGAACTTGAAAAGAAATTTGGACTGCCTATCGCCGAGCATGAACACGCCCTCTCGCCGCTCTTCCAAGAAACCTACTAACGGCTGACCCGTCCTCTCGTTGAGGCGTCTTCGACGACCAAGCGCATTTCCTTCATGGGCAGGCTAGCCTGGACCTTGTACGTCGGTCCGGTCAACGCATCGACCCTCTCGGAGGCGCCTGATCTGTAGATGATGTGGACCTCAAAGCAGCGTTCACGAAGTAGCCTGCGGAGCCCCGCTATGGACTTGACCCCGTACCTGCTCTTCCAGTCCATCTCGCTCGGCTCAATGGCGTCTTCGCCTAGTGGGGGAAGTGCCCCGCCGCTGGCAATCTCTTCAGCCACGTGCATCGAGGGGTGAACAACCACCTTCTCAATTAGCGAACTAAGTTCCCCGGCGAGCGCCCTCCGCTTCCCTACGGCGGAGTCCCCTTCCTCTTTGATCTCAACCAGCAACTTGGATAGCGCTGCTCTCCGCTGCTTGATGTCACCGACGTTCAGGTCCTCGAGTTCCCGCTCAACGCTGGCGAGCTCAGTATCAATTTTCCGGACCTGTGCTTCCTGCTCCGACAAACGAGCTATCAGCTCGCGGCTACTTCCTTCGTCACCTATCGCGTCGGCGTAGTTCGCGACCTTCTGCGCCGCCTTGTTCCTCGCATCACTTAGCTGCGCGCGCTTTGACCTGGCTTCCACCGAGCGCCTGTTCATGGTCGATGGGTCTAAGATCTTTCGTGCGTCAAGGCTGTCAACCACATCCAAGAGCAGCGCCTCCATGACCTTATATCGGATTGCGGGCATTGAGCAGCTTCCCTTCGAGGCAGAGACGGAGCATTGCAGGTACTCTCCACCCTTCGGCGGCGCCCCCTTGTACACGTACCGATACCCTGCACCGCACCAGCAACGCAGAAGACCCGTGAAGAGGTTGGCATACTTTGCGCCCTTACGCCCTGCCCCGACAGAACGTCGGATCGTAAGTGCCCTTCCCACATCGTGAAACAGCTCAATGTCAATGATGGCAGGGTAGTACCCCTCTATGGGGTCTCCGTCCGCGATTCTTTCCTGCTTCCCCCTCACAGTCTCGACAAGATGCGGCTGGTACTCGCCTAGGACAGTCCGGCTGTGAAGGATCTTCTTAATGTATGAATCACGCCACACGGCATTTGGTCGTGTTCCCCAAGGCTTTTCCCGACGTTGGTTCAGAGCCTTGGCAATTGAAAATGCGCCCCAACCGTCTCGAGCTAGCCGAAAAATCTCTTCAACGGTCTTGGCTCGATCTTCGTGAACCCTTAGTACTCCGTGCTCCAAGTAGAGCCATGCGGGTACCCTGCGGGTTGCCACCTGACCTGAAGCGCGCGCTCTATCTCGCTTAGCCTTCCATGCCTCTCGCCCGCGCATCGCCTTAATTTTTGACTCTTCATGCGCGCGAGCCATAACGAATAGCGCGCCGAACAGAAGGAGTCCGTCGCCTATCGTCTCGTCTGAATACACTTCTTCTGGCGAGAGCGTGACAACTGTGATGCCTTTTCTGATCAGCTCCATGAGGAGGTTAAGCGCTTGCGCCACGGCTTGACGGCTGAGTCGGTCAATTGACTCTACGATCAGAACGCTACCTCGCTCCACCGTGCCGTTGTCGACAGCCCCAATGAACCTGCTGAGTGCTCCAAGTTCTGCGTTCGCCCCACGGTAAGCAGACACCCCCAGATCGTCGTATCGCTCCACGATCTCTAGGTCGTGCCTATGAGCGTATGCGCGCGCCATCTCGACCTGACGACGCTTAGAGTCACCCTTCTGCTGCTCAGGGGTGGACATCCGGGTGTAGGAAAAGGCTTTAGTCATGGGCTGCATGATGCATCGTCCATTAATTGGCTACAACAGGTTGCTGCTCGGCACCCCCGGCTGCGGCAAGACCCTGCTGGCCTCGCGCCTGCCCGGCATCCTGCCCGACGCCACGGAGGCCGAGGCGCTGGAGACGGCGACCATTGCCTCGTGCACCGGTACCGGCATCGACGCCGCCCGTTGGCGGCATCGCCCCTATCGCGCCCCGCACCACACGGCCAGCGCGGTATCGCTGGTCGGCGGCGGCGCGCACCCGCGCCCGGGTGAAATCTCGCTGGCGCACAACGGCGTGCTGTTCCTTGACGAGCTTCCCGAGTGGAGCCGCCACACTCTGGAAGTGCTGCGGGAACCCCTGGAATCCGGCACGGTGATGGTGGCACGCGCCGCGCGCACGGACGCCTTCCCCTCGCGCTTCCAGCTGGTGGCGGTCATCGAGTGTATTCTAGGAAATGTGTACCTACCGACCACGCGGCTTAAGCTATTGGAACCGAACACTTTTTTTTTATCCACTGCTGAGGGATCACTAGGATCGCGTATAGCAGGGAGCGAGAAGCGAGATCTTGCCATTTCAGTGGAGCGTCAACGCGGAGGCAGGCGCAGCATCGGCACCAGCTTGCTGGATCTGTCAGATTGGCCAGCGGATTCAGCGCTTTACCAAGCGGTAGTCGCCTTCCAGCAAAAAGCCCTCTTGACACCTATGCCTTGCGGCCCGGTGTCCTCCTTCAGACGGGCACTCAAGTGCCTACAGATCGGTTCCATCGCTTTGTTGCGAAAGCGTGTAGACCAAATCACCGCAGGAGAGGTAGTTGCGTTACTGCATGCTATCGAGGGCGACCTTCAGAGCACGCAGGGCCTCTCCATTAATACTAGGACCAAGTACTCAGCGGCGCTTCGTCAGGTCATCACATCCGGGCCTGACGTTCTCAAGGACGGAAATAGTTTGCAGCACACGATCCAAGAACACTTTCCCCGACTACGTCGCCCGCCGAAGCTCCGCCGAAATGATCTTCCGGCAAGTATTGCCGTCCAATCTCACGAAGACTGGGACGATCTACGCCAGAAGACTCACGCGCTCCTGCAGAGTCGCAATAATGCGATTGAATCCGCGATCGCCAATGAGTTTGCGGCGTACGAGCGTCTCTGCACGTGGCAGGAGGAACTGCTAATCGTCCAAGTTCCAGAAGGCACGCGCGACCTGGTCCTTCGCTGGATGAACGCATCGAACCCTGTCGGGGGGCGTGTCAGATTACAAGATGCTCCGATCAGCGACATCGTCGCAGTGCTTCTGCAGGAGCAAACCGGCCCGCGCACGGCATACGCAGCGAACGGTTGGCCCATCGGACGTTATCCCGTGCAAGAGGAGTTCGCAGCGCTTGAAGGTTTCGGCGCATACCTATTTCGCGCGGTATCTTCACCATGGTTCCACGCACGCGATCGACTGCCCAACGCGGTGTTGACCGCCATCTTTCTTGCCCTAATGCTACACACGGGCTGGAACACCGGCTCGGTGGGCTCGCTCACCCTTAATGGCATTCAGCCACTTGTCCAAGGAGGGTATCGACTTCAAGGATACAAAGGCAAAACCGACGACGACACTCCAGTCGTAGACATCCCACCTTCCGCGAGAATGGTGTGCAAGGCGGTTTCCTTACTTCTATGGAACCGTAGCCAACTGGAGAAGGCCGGACTGATAGACGCTTCCGAACGTCGTGTCTGGTTTGGCTGGCAACGCGACAACTTCTCCAACATCACAGCCTTCACCTCGGACAAGCGAATCCACGCCTTCTGCGAGAGAAATGGCCTAGAACGCTTCAGACCTTCGGAGATACGAACGCTGAAGGCTGGGCTCACTTACCTCCCGCAGCGTGATCTCGAGGCGGTACGCGTCCTACTTGGACATAACGACTTGACCGTCACTGATTCGTACCTCCGTGACACGCTCTTCTTCCGCATGAACGAAGCAAACATGCTTCAGTTTCAGCGCCGCATCGAGACCACGATTACTTTCGCTCAAGGCGGCGAGACCCTCGTAGATAAGCGCCAACTACGATTGCTCGATGTCGATGCCGCGCTCATGCTACCCACCGGTGACGGGGGCTTGTGCACGAACCCTTTCTCCGGACCACCAGGCCACTCAATGGAAACCGACGAACCATGTGCGGGCTTGCATTGCCAGACAGGGGTGGGCTGTCCTCACTATCGGCTTCACGCCGACGAGCACACGCTAGAGATGGCACTACGAACCCAGAGTTACTATCGCGCACGTTGGTTCGAGCTCTCACGCTCCAATCCTGAGGCATTCTCCCGCATTCACCTTCCTCGCCTGCTGTATATGCACGTGCTATTGAAGATCGTGCAGGACCGTCGCCCAGACCTTCTCCGAAACGCGCAAAGGGCACTGACATGATGCTGCCTAAAGCACGACTTGGTTCCGAATCCGCTTCCACTGCATCCGATCCCTATCTGGTTCAGTCCAACCGCTTGACTCTGGAAGGGACTTACCTGAGCTATCGAGCAGACGACAGCACTCACCAATTTGATCTGTCCGAACTATTTCTCCCTCCGACCAGCTCGCACCAAGCCGTATCACGGCTGCCCGACGAGCCGGCGTACTTGGCCACCGCACTGGCCATCGCCGATCGCCGACTGCTTAGCGCAAAAACGGGCATGCCTGCGCCGCGCATGCTTAGTCGCCAGCTCTACCTGTTCCGCCATACTCTCGACTGGCTACGTGCACACGGTGTGTATCGCCTATCTGACGCTACTTCAGAACACACCAGCACCTTGATCAAAGAGTTTGTTACCCGTGGCTGGCCCGGAGCATTGGACCTGACCGCCCGATGGCACCGCGCTCTTGATGTGATCACACCTGACGAGCTCGCCCGCGGTTTCCACTACCGCATTCAAGGTGGCTCTATCGCGCACATCGAAACGCTTCTGCAGCCTTTCTGGCGAGCACGACTAGGCTGGGGCGGGATTCTGGGACTTCCAGAGATCATCAAGGCGCGCATCGAGAGCATGGTGGATGCACCACTCTCGCAGGGATGGACAGACCGGTCCGTCATCTCAGACGGTGCTCCAGGAGAAGGAGTAGTTCATAACACACTGGGCTGGCTTAACGACTGGTGCAATCTACCCGCTACTGTTGATCGCCTTCGGCACCGCGTTGCTAACCGACCCTCGCATGTCGCAGCGCGTATGTCACTTAAGGCAGCAGGGCGCACCGACAACCTCAGCCTGCCAACGGCGATTGATCTTCTGAAGGCTTCCTTGCGCCTTCTGTATGACGTCGCGCCACGCGTTGTTGAACTCTGCCAGTACGCAAAGGCTGTCCAGTGCGCCGTTACACCCGCCCCAATCCTATCGGCCGAATGGCTGCAGTCACAGCCTATTACCAAAGAACTTGGCACGCTGACAGGAAAGCCCGTGGCCCGCTGGGTTAATAGCGGCCATTACGGCAAGCAGGATGATGTGTATACGGTGGAACAGTTGATTGGTGCAGTCCAGGGAGCGTGCGGCGTGCTATTGGCCGCGATGAACGCCCGCCGACAGCGAGAGATCTGCGATCCTCATATTGGCGTGCGCGTGGGCGACCTAGAAGTTCTCGATGACGATCTTGGGATCTATCAGACAAGCTTCTACATCCAGAAGACGTACTTCGATCGCCATACCTTCTACATCAATCGCACCTCTGCCGATTCCCTGCGCTGCCTAGAGATGCTTAAAATTGCCTGCGCTCCGTTCGATACCGCGATCACTGCTGGTGATAGCTTATTCGCTTGCGGGCGACGCACCCAAGTTGGAGTGAAGCCAGAAGCCCACTATGCATTCACCTTCGATAAGGGGCGCACGCGATCTTTATCGAGCTTCTTGCAGGTAGCGTTTGGCGACGCGGAACGTTCTCCCTTCTCCACTCATATGTTCCGACGCTTCTATGCAATTCTTTACTACCATCAGTACGACCACGCCGAGTTGCGCGCGCTCAAGCAACATTTGCGACATCTTGACGTAGCGATGACGCGAGTATACGTCACCGATCCCGCATCACGCCCATTAGCTGAGCAGATCCGCGCTACCCTGGGACGCGACCGGTTCATGGTCGCTAATGAGAAGGTGCGCACTGCACTCGATGAACAGCAAGGTGACCTGGACGCTGCATTGGCTGAGGTTGAGCGAGAGAAATTGGAGCAGGCGATCGAACAGGTTCTGGAAGGTAGACCCACCGCAGGAGGCTTTAGTCGTGTTGTGCGGAAGCTGTATCGACAGATGTCTTCGCAGATCACGATAGGCGCTGATCAGATACCCGAGATTGCCGATAAGCTCGCCGGGCGCGGCTACCGAGTGCGGCCAATGAGCCATGGCCAATGCCACGCGCCAGACAGCAATCGTCACCTGAAGGCGCGATGTGAGCGCGCAGGCGAGCTTGCACGCGAGCATGCTGGTGCGCGCCAATGTCACGCCTGCCCCTATCATTTCAACAATGAGGCTTACTTGGAGAACCTGCAAGAGGACTTGCGGCAACTGGAGCAGGAAGCGCACGACATTCTGCTACCCCCGATGCAGCAGGCACGCGCTCGCTTTGATCACTCCAATCTTGACCGCTTGATCAGTCTCACACGGGAGAACATGGACTCCAATGCCGAGCACATGCGCGCCTTGCGGGCTCAGCGGGCCAAGTCATGAAGACCTCAGCTCACCAGTCGCAAGTTGCCAAGCAGGCCGCGCAGGCGGCAATCGACCGAAAATTGGCTGTGCTGCGCGACTGGGCAAGCAACGGCATCCCCTATCGGCACGACGCGAGTGGACACACCTTGCTGGATACGCATGACAGAAAGCTACTGGAATATTTTCCGTCGAGCTTGCGTCAATTCAAGCAATGGGATGGTTCGCAGAACTCACCTGAACTGAGGACCGCCTTGCCCAGGCTGAGTGTTACAGGCAACGATACACTTGCGAAACGACCAACCAGTACAGAGCAGGCGGTAAGACTGATCGCCACCTTGCGAGATCGCGCAAGGAGCCAAATGGAAGAAGGGCGAGCGTCGACCCTGCGCCGCCTTGAGGTGGAGCTACGATTGACGCGCCAGGCCGTAGACCTGCGTATTGGGGAAATCCGAGAGCAACAGCGTCAAATTCGGGACTTGCGTCGTGATTACTCAAACCTGCAGGCCAAGCATCAAGGCGAAACTGAAGAGTTCAAACGCGTGTTCGACCGCTTGAGCAGTGCTCTGAACGAGGAGCGCGGGCGCAACGCAGAGTTAGCCGCTCTGATGGCAAAAATTACTCCGCTGAGGAAGAGCGGCCATGGCACCTAAGGCAAATGATCCAGGCATCTCTTTGGTGGAACGACTGGAGGGCTGGCTCACCGAGGGCCATAGGGTTCCGCGAATTCGTGGTCGGGTAAACCGTGCTGCTCTGTGTCGCTTGGTTGGCCTTAGCCGGTCTTCGGCCAACAGTAACGTCGACCTGCGCGCACTGATAGATTCACTGGATGGTGGCGACGACTCCCTGTCTTATCCTTCAAACACCAGATGCCCCACTCAGGCGGTAATCGAGCACGAACTCGCCAGACTGCGCGAAGAGAACGCGCAACTCAAGCGTCAACTGAAGTCCGTCTCATGGCTACTGTCATCCGGTCGGATCATTCGATCATGAAGGGCACATTAGCGAACGAGGATCCGGTGTGGCACATCGGCATGATTGAAAGCGTACTGGAGATTGATGAAGCTGGCCTGTTTGTACGCTGGCAAACCGAGAATGGAGCTTGGCGCATCCATGTTCCCACTGGCGTACTGCCCGCTGGACCCAAGACAGGGCAGGTATGGAGATTCTTGGGGAGGGCGATGCATCACCCTATGGGTGGAGAGCTATGGCAAGTTCAGCGCGGAGAGCGCGCCCTGCCCCCAGGTGCTCTGATTTCACGCTTTCTGAGCTACCACATTCCAGGCTTGGTGGAATACCGGGCGGCGCGCTGGCAGAAGCGTTGGCCCGGATCACTTGGTGATGCTCTTACTAGAGCCCGATACACAGAACTCGCGGAAGTGCTCGCCCCCCACCCGTTAGCGGACTGCTGGGCCACGCAAGCTGTGGAGTACTGGCAGCGCCAGACCCACCATTTGGCATTGGTGCGAGAGATGAACGAGCACGAAGCAAGCGACGAGTTGGCCGCACATATGCTGGACCATTATGGCGAAGCTGCCGCTGCGATGCTAAACGATGACCCTTATAGAATGCTCGCCTTTGCGTCCTTTGCTACGGTGGACGCCATTGCGGGCAATCTCGGCGTTCAATCTCACGACCTTCGTCGGCTGCGTGGCGCCGTGGATGACCTGATGCATCAGGCGCTCGATGTTGGACGGGATGCATTGCCGGATTCCGACTTGCGAGAGGCGCTGGTGAGCGTCTTAGGTGATCGCGTAGGTGCAACGCTAGCTATCTCTGCTTCGTGTCAATCTGGCCGCATTGTCAACGCCCCACGGGATGCGTGGATCAGTGATGCAACAAGCCATGTGATCACATTCGTTGCAACGCGGCTCCATATGATGTGTAGCGGCGATGCAGGCGGCGCTTGGGAACCTGCGGATCGTCCAGAAGTAGACGCGCAACCCTCGGAGCCGAGAAGAATTCACTGGGTGCGAGGGTGGACGGATACCAACCAAATCGCACAGCTACATAGCCGCCTTGAAACCGCGCCACAGGGTGGCATCACAGTTGTCGTGACTGATAGCGCGGTCGTCACCAACTGTCTACGGACTCGATTGCCTGGCGCCACTATCGTGGAACAGCAGAAAATCGGCATGCCCTGCGCCTTGCTGGAAAGCGCGACCCGGGTGATATGGGTCACCGCCAGAGCCAGGGTTCGTGTCTTAGCCCGCATTCTGGCCAACGTGCGGCACGTATGCTGCCTGACCGTCGTCGATGATGGATCAGCACGATCTGGGGACGATGTCGTGGCGACGATGTTGAAGCGCTGCGAATCGGAGGAGACGCGGCTAGCGCAATTAGTCACCGATGATGGACGTATCCCCGCGATTGACTCAGATGGTGTCTTACAGCTGCCTTCGTACGACTCTCGACGGGCTGACCGCAAAGGTGATTTGGTGCTTCAGATAGCGCAACAGCAGCTCGAGGCTGCACTACTGGGGGTATGCTATCAAGCTGCTTTAGAGGGTTCGGTGTGTGTGGTGGGGCTGAGCGATTCCCAGCGCGATGCCCTTCTGCGGCAATGGCATCACAAACACATGCGATGCACCAACATCGTCGAGATGCACACTGGAACGGCTCCCCATAGCTGGTTCGAGGGGAGTGAATTCGAAACCTTGATCATCGTCTGGCCGACGGCACAGTCGCCAACTATCGGCTGGTGGGAGGAAGTTCACTGCCTTGCCAACCAGCGCACGGTCGTGGTTGCCACCCAGATGCTGAAGATCGATTCCAGCTCTGACCAGTTGATATCTTTAGCCGTGCCCAAGATCACCGACCCCGTATCACTCAACGACCGAGTGGAGGTGGTAATTTGATTTGCGTCGACAGAGTCGTCCTACGTAAGGACCGCGCCCATGACGGACGGATATTCTGGCATCTAACGGGATCTGATGGCCATACTGACTGGCCATTCTTGGATTACATCATTGACTGCATTGATACGCAGCAGTTGGCTAACAAGACGGTTGAAAACCGCGCCTACACACTGGTGAAGTGGTATCGATACTTAGCCGAACGGAGACTTGAACTGTGGCAAGCCTCGGATAACTTGATCAAACAGTTCCGCGATGGGCTGATGGCACGTGATGCGATCAATAGCAGTGGCGACCAGCAGGCCCGGCGGCGCACAGTCAACCTTGACTTGCGCAACGTTTACTTGTTCTACGCTTGGTTACAGCGGGATTACGTGTATGGCAACGGCCGTCGTCTACTCGGTCGCACAGCTTGCCAGATTACAAGCACGTTGGTGGATGAAAGATCCGAAAAGATAGCTTCACCACGTAAGCGCTATCCGTTGACCTTCCGCAATGCCGGAGAACGTAGCAAGCACAGGATGGGCTTTGTACCAGGTGAAGCCGATCGCGCCGCGCTCACCGAGTACTTCTACGATACCTGCCCGCCAGATCAGGCGCGTCGGAACTGCCTTCTTTTTGGGCTGGCGTGGGCCGTCGGATGGCGACGGGGATCGATCCTCAGCCTGACCACAGGTGACTTCGATCCCGCACGCAATCGGCCTGACACGGACCTACAGATAGCACCATCGGCACAGAAATTTGGCTACAGCAATAGTTTCAGTGTGCCCGCTGGCGCTGCATTGCAGGTGCTTGATTACATCGACAACGAAAGACGCGCGATCATCCAACGTACGGATAGTGTGAGTCGCGCTGTATTTCTCAACGAGAGGACCGGGAATCCACTCACCGCTGGCGCTGTATCCACGATGTTTAGCAAGGCCCGCATTGCGCTTGCTTGGCCCAGGGGAGCTGGGCTTCACGCTTGGCGACGCGGATTCACCAACGCCTATCTGGAGCGCGAGTTGGACGCCCGCATTGAACTGGGCTTAGACACAGGAGGCGATGCAATCGCGATGTCAATCGCAAGTGCACTTGGCCAAGAAAGCCTTGGCAGCCAAGCTGCTTACGTACGAGATGTACAGCGACGTATACGCGGAACTGCGACCTTTAGGGACAAGGAGGAACACGTCCGCCTATCCGATGAGAATGCTCACCTCCGCGGCCAGATCGCTTCTCTACGTGAGGCCCTAGCGAAGCGAGGTGTTGGCAATGACCGTGCATGAGATGTTTGCGGATTTCTTTTTCGCAAGCCGATCCTTGCTTGTGCACCGCGACGTGGCTGTCCGCCGGAAGAGCATCGAAGCATGGGGGGTCTACGTTCAGTTGTCATTTCCATTGATTGCCGAGGTCGGACGTTCATTGTTGAGAATGAATGCAGGCGGACGCCAAGACCCCAATCACAACTTATTGATTCGTCTGGGAGTCGCTGCAGTTGAGTCAGAGTGATCGTTCACGCCTAACGAACCTTCTGCCGCCTCGGTGTCACTTGCAAGCTACTGGAACAGGTAACCCAGTCCAACCGGCCCCACTGCGAACTACGGGCTCAAGCATTCGCCTAACCAGTAGGCGCGCGAGATAGACAGAGACACGCCAAAGGAGCAATGTGTGCGCAAGCATCTTTCGCAGAGACAGGGGATGAAGCCGACAATCTTGGCGCTGGACCTTGAAGGAACGCTCATCTCCAATGCAATCAGTCAGATTCCCAGGCCCGGACTCTGCCGGTTCCTGGAGGACGTCCGAACGCGATTTGATCGATTGATGATCTTCACCACTGTTCCCGAAGAGCGATTTCGGACCATCGCCACACTTCTGGCTCGAGATGGCAGTGCCCCTGACTGGTTTGCATCACTCCAGTACATCAACTGGTCGGGGAAGACAAAGGACCTACGACTCATTTCGCCACATCTAGGTCAAGCGCTGTTACTCGATGATTACGGCCCCTATGTGCATCCTGGCCAAGAGCATCTATGGGTGAAAATTCCTTTGTTTGGATCTCCCTATCCAGCAGAAGACGACGGCCTCAGCCTCGCAATGGAACGCCTGCTTGGATGCCTCAATGATGGCGACGAACTCTCTATCACCTAGTAGCTGGCGAGTAAGGAGCCAACTAGCTGCGAGTTTTTTATGAACCCTGAGCCTGATCCATGCCGCTAAAGCAATCGCATTAAGCCGATATCTAAGAGTGTCACGAGTCACGATCAACGCGACTAGCTCATGCCGTTACAGCAACCCTTGGGGTACTTTCCGGCGACACATAGCTCTGATCCAGTCGACTGGCCACAGTGCCGCGCACCATCTTCCATGCGCGGCCGAACTGCACAGTGGCGTCGGGACCAGCCACACTTTTCGGAAGTGAATAGGCCAACCTAGGCAGGCTCAGATCAGCGATCTTTGGCAGCTTGCAGTGTCTCGATTCGTTTAAACAGCTGCTGTTACGCGACCTTCATGCCTTCGTCCTCCAGCGGATAAGGAGATCCGAACAGCGGTATCTCCACCCAGAACTTCTCCTGCCCGGGGTGGACGTAGGGGCCATGGTCATCCAGTAATAGCGCCTCGCCAAGGCGAGCAGACACAAAGCTAAGATCCTTGGTCTTGCCGGACCATTTCACATATCGAAGCTGCGCGAACCAGGCCGGAGCACTGCCCTCGCTGACCAGCAGGGCGGCGATGCTGCGCATCCGGTCCTCAGGAACGGTGGTAAACATCACCAGCTCCCCAAATCGCGATCGCGCATCCTCAAGAAATCCATAGAGGCCAGCCCGTGGGATCTGGCTGATGGCGTTAAAGATGAGTGTTCCTTCCAGGTCCAATGCCAGGATAGAGGGCTTCATGTCTGGCCCCTCAAAGGTCGCGTCCACTTACATTGCCCCTCCCCAAGGGCTTGTCGATCACTTAAGCCTTCTGACAAGGATCAGCCCGCCGTGCTTCGGTGTCGTACGCTGGCTCGGACCTGGTAGGGACAGCACCTGAATTACCCCAATTGAAGTTCAAGATAGTCCCGGACCGCCTGCAAGCTACCAGCAGCCCCGCTGCACAATGGCCTGACGGCCGGGTCACCACCGAACAATGGCGCAGAGTTGGCGCGATGGATCCAGGTATCGGCTTGAGCCGCATCAGGGAACAGGGTGTGCAAGGCCCTGTAGATCGAAAGGATGTACCCGATCCGCAAAAGGACCGAATCATCAACCATTCCTTCCACGGACTCATCTAACCGAGGCAGGTCGGGCACCCCAAGGATCTGGCGTTGCTCATTGTCAGACAGCCGCCACGCCTGCGAGATCCGTATGAAAGTCCGAACCGCGGCACCTTTCACGTCTTCGATTTGGCCAACCGATGGTTGAGGCATGGTCCAAAAACCTCCTTGTGGTCTGGTCCGAGAATACTCTCAAAATCCGACCTTATCCGGCACAGGTCCCGGCCAGGCCATGACAGGCCATTTGGTCACGATGGCATCCCAAAGCAGAGGCGCAGGACTCCACCCAAAAGAAGAAGGCGTGCCGGGTACGGCACGCCCTTCCGTTACATCTGTCGAGTTATTAGGGACTCGGGCGGTGCGTCCTTAGGACTCACCGGAGTTGGTGCCCGGCGTGCGCGCGGACCACATGCTGGCGGCGGCATTTACCGGTTCCTGGTATTCCAGAACAGCCTGCGCCAGTTCGTCAGGAGATTGGGCGGACAAGATCCGTTCCTCCAAGCCCTGCATGCCAGACTGAAGATCATCGATCTCGCTGTCAATTGGACCGCGCAAGGGATGAGCATCGTTCATCGCACCCTGCAGAGCCTTCAGGTTCGTCCACGCGTGGCTCTTTGTGACTTCCAGTTGGTCCGGGATGTCAGAGCACTGTGCCCAGCTCATGAACGCGTGCTTACGATCAACGCTGAGCCCGGATGCTGCACTGAAGGTCGTCACACCAAAATTGGTGATGAGATCTAACGTGCTGGGCGTGTCGGTATTTGCTTCATTCCTTTCCATTTCTCTAATCACTGGTGAAAGTACTCGCGACAGTCCCCTTGGACGGCAGGTCGAGGCTGGCAGTGCCGGCAACTCAGTTTTAGCACGATCACCTGTCACTGCAAGCTACGAGCTAATTTTTTACCGGCGAGAATCAAGAACTTAGATTTGCTGCGACTGAAACAGCTTAAATGGTGGGTCGGAAGTCGCACATTCGTTCATACTTCCGACCCCGTTCTGGCCCCCCCCCATAGAACCGTCAGTCGCCCCTCCCATCACGACGACCTAGCCGGCTCGTCACCTGGCCAGGTCGACGGCGGCGTCGAAGCACCTCAGCGCCATCCTCGCTCGCTTCTCAGGTCTTCATAGTCCACCTACTCGAAGAGTAGGCGCTTCGCAGCTGTTCCTCGGTTCTCTTGATGCCTACTTCTTTCAGCACCATGAGCATGGGCTGTCGGTGAGGTCGATTCGGCACCCCGGTGTCGCCGGCGAGATTGACCGCGCGATGCTGGCCAATGTCGTACGGTTCATCCTGACCGCGTAACTGCTGCTCTCCAATCGTCGGCAAGATGCCCCTTCGGCCGCTCGCGTCTAGAGCGGGGTCCACCCGAGCTGTTGCTCGATGTCCCGCCTGTAGGGTGTCGCGATCTGCAAAGGCGTGCGGCGGATGTACTCCTCTGCCCGCTCCCGCACCTCACCGTTGAGATCACTGAGGTAGGTCAGCACCTCGTCCGCACTGGCAATCAGGTTATCTTCGCCATTGAACTTGGGCGGCAAGGCCGTCCATAGAACTACGTCGATCTCACGGGCCGCAGCCCATTGCTGCAACCCAGGGATGCCGGCCGGATCGGCTGATCCGGAAAGCCAGACGCCAACATGGCGATCAAGGTTGCGAGGCAGAATTTTCTCACGAGCACGCAGGCTGTCTTTGGCCTGCAGGACATCCTCTCCACCGTCGTAGACGGTCCAGAACGATGGGAGCGCAGATGTGTTCGGGCTTAGAACCAGGGTAAGGCGTCCGTTGCCTGACTGCCGCAGGTACTCCACCTGCACGGGCGGCCCATCTTCCCGCCAGCCCCCGACCATCGATAGATCACGAGGCTGCCACACCAGAGAACCCCATCCCAGGTACACGATCATGCCCAGCTCCCCTCTCAGTCGGTGTTACGCAGGCCCCTCGCGAGGCGGATCAGCCATTAGGTCCTGGACATCCGCATCGAGTTCCGTCGACCTCCCATCCTGACGAAGGAGGTGTCGCCACAGAGCCAATGATGGTTGGCGCTCAGGCGCTGGATACACCAGCGCCTGGCGACCTGTGAGTACCACAACCTGGCTCAAGACGGATTGGCCTCCAAGCACGCTGCTTGCGGTGGATGGTTGCCGATGCCTGTCCTGACCCAAAACGTTTAGGGATCAGGAGCTACTTATCACAGAACTGCGCCCTCAGTACTTGACGCGATAATTTGAGGCCGGCTCCCGTTTCCCAGGCATGATCCGTCCCCGCAGACGTTCGTCACCTCCCCGCCGGAGCAACCAACGGCGTACCACTGCTGCGGCTTACGGCTTCCAGCCTAAAATTTTTGGGCGGTGGCGTACCGCTGCGGACATCACACACTCCGTGTCAATTGCATTGGGCACCGGTGCGGGGTTACGGGCTTGCCAGCTGAAGAGCATGGAGAGAAGCCGGCATTTGCCTAAATGAAATGGCGCTCGGTCTTTGGGTCGGGTGATTTGACTCTTTCTCAAAACCCTAAGAGTATCTGGGCTACTCCATGGAGGGAGTTTCCTTCAGGAGTGATATTGCTGGCGATGTCCACCAATGGCTCGCCAGGACATATTAACTGCCAAGGAGGGGGCCATGGCGGCTCGATTCGACACGCATCCGCAATATGTTCCGATCATCAAGTGGCAGAAATTCGAGCAGCGCGCATTGTCCGAGCTGGTTGCTCCAGTGGTGGGGCGAACCCTGCCGTGCATCGAGGTTCGCTTGCCTGGGCAGCACGCATCCATGCTCGAATCCTATGCTGATGTATGGAAGCAGCCAGCGCTGATTGATTACTCCAATCCGGATGGCGACCTCAATGCCAGCCGCATCAAGGAACTCAACGAGTTCTTAAAGGTGGTAGGCGGCTCAGGCAAGCTGGTCACGCCGGTCCTCAACCCCGCCACCGCGGCAAAGGACTTCCCGGCCATTGGGCCATCCCTGGGCAACAGGAAGATAGCCCTTCGTCTGCGCCTCCCTGAGCCAGGCGATGCGCCAGGCGCAATCCTGATTGTTAAGGCCGCCCTTGAAGTCCCCGGACTACGACAACGGGTGGAGCGACTCATCGTCGACTTGGGCCAGACGCCGGCGATCTCTGCTGCAAACCGACCGGTGCTAGCGGCTTCCCTGCAGGCGCTGAAGGGCCAGGGCTTCAAGCACGTGCACCTTGCGTCGGGTTCCTTCCCTGCATCGCTGGCTCACATCAATGGTGCTGGCGAGGTAAAGCGCAAGGACTGGGAGCTATGGACGCAGATCAATGCGTTGGCACCGGACACGCTCATTGGCTTCGCCGACTATGGACCGCTCAACCCCAACTGGTCCGAAGAGACGCTCAAGCGGCGAGGCAATCGGGTCATCATTCGCTACGCCCTGAATGACAAGTGGCGCATCATACGCGGTCAGAACGCCACCAAGGCCGAGTCGATCGCCATCTCCAAGGTCATGACCACGGTGTATGCCAACGAATTCTTGGGAGCCCCGTTCTCATTCGGCGATCGCCTGATTGCAGATCGGGTCGATCCAGCCGTTCCGCTGAAGAACAAAGCCGGCGGCCATCTGCACATCTCTGAGTTCTGGACACATCACATCAGCTATGTGCTGAAAAAACAGTATTAGTGGAGCGCCACTGCGCTGTTCGCCCGCACGAGCAGCGCAGTGCGAATGTGTGCCTTGATCTCCTCCAGACTCAGCGTCTCGGTGATGTGCTGCTGGATCAGGTACAGGCTCTTGCTCTTCCAGCCTCTCAATTGCCCTTCCAAGCGCAGTACCTCCAATGCCTCCTCCTTGTTCAGGATGGAAGCGAGGGATGCGGCCTTGTGCCGGACATTCAAGCCCGCCTCGCGCAAGCACTGGAAGGTACCCGTCTCAGCGTCGACCACCATTGCACCCCACCAAGGCGGCAACAGGTCCATAGCCTTGGCCACGTGGCAGGGGGCCATGACCAAGGTGACCCGATCGAAGACCCAGCCGTAACGAGAGCCTTGATTGATCAGCCGGGACAGGCTATCGGCCTCGCTCTTGATCTCAAAGCAATGCATATCCTCAACCAGCACCAGATCGGCCCGCACCTCCCCACCGTGCAGCCGCAGCTCTTCCAGCAGCGAGATCGCTTGGACAGCAGATTGCCTCGCCAGATGGCCGGCCAAAGCCTGTTTGATCTGTAGCTCTCTCATGGGAACCAAGGCGGAGGGGTGTACAGCGGGAGGATATCATAGTTATGCTTATATGCACTTCACAATATCTATTTGCATGAAACGTCTGAAGCAGCCGCACCGCCTGGCTCTGGAGTTGCGTGGAAGGTTTGAGGCAGACGGGCTCACCACCAGTTCTGCGATTGCCCGCGCTGCGAGCATTGGCCAGCCTCAGGTCTACCGGAATTTGTTCGGTGGGCCCAAGCGCGTTACTCGGACATTGAAGCATCTATGCAAATATGCAGGCATTGATGCATACGAGGGCACCAGTGATCCCGGGGAGTCCAAGGTGTTGATGGATGCTCTGTCGGCTGTATGGGATGGAACCGACGGGCACGCTCATCGCCTGGCGAAGCTTCTTTTTGCCCACCAGCGGGCCCACATGTAAGAATTGGCCTAGGCCCAACGGAGGCCAAGGATGAACAAGAACACGCCAACGGTGACGGTCAAGAGCGCATATCACGCGCTCGGCGCGGCCGGCTACCCTAAGAGTTTTGTATCTCGCCTTTTACCGGACTGGTGGGACAACGCACTTTTCAAGACAAGCAGCGGGGCTATCGAGTTTGCCTCGATACTCAAGCAACGGCTTGGCTTGGATGTCCGATTTGGTGACAGCGGTGAGCTTGAAGTGCTCGCCTCAAATCGCCCTGCCCGTTACAAAAAGAGATCTGCCACGCTGGTGAGCGAGCTGCAGGTCTGCTCGAGCCTGGGCATGGCCCTGGGCAAGCTTGCGCTGTATTGCACTGATGGCACCGCCGACCCGCTCCCGGCAGACCCCAAGGAGCTGTCCAAGAGGGTGCGCACCTCGACCGGGGCTGCGGCAATAGGATTCGGGTCGTTGCTGGATTTCTGCTGGCAGCACGGTATCCCCGTGCTGTTCTTGAAGGAGCTCCCCCGCGGCAGCAAACGCATTACCGGTATGGCCATGCGGATTGAAGACAGGCCGGTGATCGTCCTAGGCTTCCAGTCTGGCCAGAATGCAAAGCAGCTGTTCGTGCTAGCCCACGAACTGGCCCATATCTGCCTTGGCCACGTCGCCGGTACCGGCGTGCTGATCGATGAGGGAATGGACGCCATCACGGAGGCTATCGAGCGTGAGGCGGATCAGCATGGCGACGCAGAGGAGCGCCAGGCCGATCAGTTTGCACTGGCCATGCTACGCAACGGGCGACTTACCCTTCCCCTCGATAACCACGGCACGATGTCGGCTGCCCAGCTGGTAAACATGGCCATGAGTCTCGGCGACAGCCTCAGTGTCGACCCAGGACACATCATCTTGAGCTACGCACGCGATCATGATGACTGGCTGTTGGCTAATCAGGCCCTTGGCTACTTCCCAGACCAGGCCAACGCAAAGGAACTGCTCAAGGATCGCTTCCTGGCCAACTGCGATGTTGACAGGCTCACGGACGACAATCGCGCCTACCTGCTCAGCATGCAAGGATTCTGATGAGCGCCAAGCACTACCTCTTGGACAGTGACGCCGCCAAAGCGCTTTGTCAGTACGGCCTCCTTCAGGACATGGCCACCGCCCTGCGGGTCGAGCTTCGGG
The DNA here is from genome assembly GCF_963519925.1 of uncultured Stenotrophomonas sp. Taxonomy (NCBI): domain Bacteria; kingdom Pseudomonadati; phylum Pseudomonadota; class Gammaproteobacteria; order Lysobacterales; family Lysobacteraceae; genus Stenotrophomonas; species uncultured Stenotrophomonas sp. The sequence continues at coordinate 42,478 of NZ_CAUQPH010000002.1, forward strand.
ACTTTTCGATCCTGGCCCAGCTGCGGTTCCAGCTGCACGCAGCCAATCCCGCCAAGGCGCTTGCCAAACTGGGGAGCGCGCTGGCGGTTGAGCAGCTCAACCTACTCGTAGCGCAGGCGAGCGAGGTCGTGGTTCTGGTTGAATCGGCGAACTACGCCCTGCTGGATGGCACACCGGACATAGATGGCGGAGAGCTGGCCCTGTTTGCCGCGCTCTGTGAGGACAGTAGCGCCGGCCTGATCACCGGCGACAAGCGATCGCTCGTTGCGCTGTGCAAGGTCGGCGGGACGGTGGAAGGAAGTTTCAGCTGGGCTCAGATCCTCTGCCTGGAGGACGCCATCGCAATCATCATCGGCCACTTCGGGTTGGCCTATGTATCGGCCAAGGTAAGATCCCGTCCGGACGTCAACAGCGCCCTGTCCAGCATCTTCGGAAGGTCCGTGGCGGCTGACGAACAAGCCATCTCTGATGGGCTATTAAGCTACCTAAATGACCTGCATCACAGGACCGCAGGAAAGTATCAATCTCCTTACGTGGCCGCGGTTTCCCGGTAGCAACCCGTCTTCCTGCATTCTGCGAAGGCGCTTAGGGATGTAGTGACCTTCCCTACAGCAGCAGCAGTGCATTGTCGCTTTTTATAAATTCTGTACGTCATGTCCTATGGCCGCGTCAGCCGATGCGCTGCTACGATTCGCGTAGGGCTGGACTGCCGAGGGCAACACCTCGGCCTGGAACAGCGTTGTCTTCGGCAAAGTGTGCACAGGGGGTGCCATGGCTTTGGTGAACTGCCGCGAATGTGGCAAGCAAATCAGTGATCAGGCTTCGGCTTGTCCGAATTGTGGATTCCCGATGTCCGCAGGAGTCAACCCGACTCCTGGCATCCCAACTCCACCACCGCTGGGCCCGTCTTCAGATCTGAACCGAGCCGCGCCAGCAGCGCCTGTTGCGACCTCCATTCCGGCACCGCGCCCAGCACCGAAGAAGTCGGGCTGTGGAACATTCGTTATGCTTGGACTCGTCGGCCTTCTCGTCCTGTTGGTCTTGGGCTACGGCATGGGGCCCGAGACGAAAGTAGCCACTCCATCGGCAAGCCGCGGCACTGCCAGCCAGAGCGGGGCAGCCTCCGGTCACGCATCGGACCAGAGCGCTGCGAAGGCAACAACGGTCGAGGTGTCTGCGCCCGAACTTCTGGCTGCCGCAAAGGACCAGGCCCGGCCAACTTCCGAACGCTTGGCGAACCTCACGCTGATCCTCAAGAATCATGCCGGCTCGGCCCAAGCCAAGGAGGCTGATGCAATGCGGCCGAAGCTGGAGGCTCAACTCCACGCCGAGCTTAACCCGATAGGCCTGCAGTGGTCCTATTCCACCCAGCAGGATGACATGTCGGGAAAACCCGTCCGCACGGCACGGGTAACCAGCACCAACAGCTTCAACTTTGACTTCCCCTACTCAGGCCGGCAGAAGGCAGAGCTCACGATCAGGCGTCACCCTCGATGGGGCAACGATGTAATGGTCAGCATCGAGAAGGGGCAGATCCTGTGCCATAGCTTCAGCTCCTGCCCCGTGCGTATCCGATTCGACGATGAGTCCGCCAAAACCTTCACCGGAACTGAGCCATCCGACAACAGCAGCGAGATGGTCTTCATCCCGGGATACAAGACCCTCACGAGTAAGCTGGGTAAAGCCAAGCGCCTCCGAGTGGAGTTCAATGTGTATCAGCAAGGCTCGGTCATGGCCGAATTTGACGTCAGCGGATTTGACGCAAAACGCATGACTCAGTAGCAGACTCTAACGGGAAACGAGGTGGTGGGTACATCGCGGTACGTAGCCTAGCCGGAGCCAGTACCGCTCCAGCGAGGATTCAAATCCGGCCATCTCACCGCCGCCCAAAGTTTGGAATATGTGCTTACCTCGTCCGCTCAGAGGAGAGCTAGAGCTAATTTTCAAGCCGATTTCGACCGATTCTGTGGAAGTTTCCGCTTCTTCGTACGTTGCTTCAGCCTCCATTGACTCCATTCCGTTGTCGACCCCTCAGCTATGAAGGTTACCAGGAGCCGCTTGAGTAAGGGCGAGAACTTCACCTCAGAATCGCGCAGAAGATTTGTCCAATACCGGCCCACAAGGAACGAAAGCAGACCCATGGATGCAACAGATGTCGCAAACCAAGATCGGCTAGTAACGCTGACGTTTGTTAGCACGCCCTTCCGGTACATGTATGCTGCAAACACGAGGGCGCTGCACTCAACAAAAACTACTAGCGCTGTGGGCATTGCCCGAGCTCTGTAGTACGCGGCAGACGTTAGCGTCTCCCCAAATGACAATCCAATCAAAAGAAGAACAGAGCTCAGCAATATTGGATCGAACGCTGCGGCTCCGGAAAGAGTGAGACCGATCGGGAACAGTACGAAAGGGACCAACTCAGAGCAAAGACTGGGGTAGGCCTTACTGAAGCCTCTCCATCTCTTCAGTCCGAACAAGAACATGTCTTGCAGGATTGCGGCAACCGATGCTATCGCCGCGCTCGTAAGTGCTAAGGACACCGGTATCCAGAACATATCTTCGTCCGGCCCTGGTGCGAACGGCACCATGGCTGCAGCGCCCCAAATTGCTGCGCCCATGAACGCAGCAAGCGGAAGAGCCGAGAGCTTCAACATGCTCATGAGCCGCTCAGCGCCCACAGCCAAGAAGTTGGCCGCACCACGTTTGCACTGACCTTTCCGAGATCATGGCTGCTCCTCACCATTAGCAGGGGGCGAGTGCACAGGTGCCGATACTGATATCAGCCGATAACCAAAGCGCGGCAACGTTTGGATCATTTTCTCATCAAACGGGCCGTCAAGAGCTCGGCGAAGGCTGGACATCTGTGAACGCAGAAGGTCGTCGTCAGGAGGGTTATCGCCCCAAAGCCGGCTCTCCAGTTGCTGCCTGGTGACAGCGGCAGGACTTGCCCGCATCAGCGCCTCAAGGAGCTTCCGGCAAGCTGGATAAAGATGCAGTCGCCTTCCAGCCCTTGTAGCTTCCAATGTCCTAAGATCTAACGTCAGATCTCCAACCACCAGTTGTCTCCTTGTCACCCGCCCTTCTGTGCGAGTGACCAAGGCCTCCAGTCGAACCTCAAGCTCGGTGAGATCAAAAGGTTTGGTTACATAGTCGTCGACACCAGAGCGGAACGCGGTGATCTTGTCCGAAAGGTCGTCCTTCGCGGTCAGCATCAAAACCGGCACTGGAACACCGTGGTCAAGCCGCATCCTTTTAAGAACCTCCAGTCCTTCCATGCGAGGAAGCAACCAGTCAAGCACGACTGCGTCGTATAGATTGGTAGCCGCCAGATGTAGGCCCGCCAGACCATCGGCCACTACATCAAGCTGATGACCACGGGACTCGAAGTAGTCCAGAATTTGCGCTGCGTCCTTGAGGTCGCGCTCAATCAATAGAATGCGCATGTCAGGATTGGCGGTAGCCGAGGAGTCTCAGCGCATTGAACACGACCAACAGAGTCGATCCCTCATGCACTGCTACAGCAGGACCAATCCCAAGACCCATGACTGTCGCAGGCACCAACACCGCCACTACGCCCAGGCTCACGTAAACGTTCTGGCGGATCACACTTCGGGTGCGTCGACTAAGCGCCACTGAGAACGCTACCTGCCTCAAGTCTTCGGACATGAGTGCTACGTCGGCCGTCTCCAGAGCAACGTCCGAGGACGCGGCGCCCATCGCGATGCCGACGCTCGCACTCGCCATCGCAGGCGCGTCGTTCACACCATCACCAACCATCGCCACTCGCTCCGTATCCTTGAGCTGGCGGATGGCCTTCACCTTGTCATCGGGCATTAGATTGCCCCAAGCATCGTCTAGGCCCACGTCCGTTGCCACGGCCTGTGCCACTGTCTGATGGTCGCCGGAAATCATGATCATCCGCTGGATGCCCAAGCTTCGCAGCTTGTCCAATGCTTCTCGTGCTTCTGGGCGCGGCGTATCCATAAGGCCAATGACACCGATATCACGGTCACCTAGGCGAACTGCCATCGTGGTTCGTCCAACGTTGCGAAGCTCGTCGATGGCCGACTGCGCCTCCGCAGTCAGGGTGCTGATGCCGCCGGTGCCGAACATCTCTGCCTTTCCGATCCAGACGTTTAGGCCATTCACCCTCGCCTGAACCCCGCTTCCAGTGAAGTTAGCGAGATCCGTGGCTACTGGCACGGGAACCTCTCCCAAGCGAGCGTTGCCATCTCGAACAATGGCTGCCGCCAGTGGGTGATCACTCAAGGCCTCTACGGCGACCGCAACCTGCAGCAGTTCCTGCTCTGTAGAGCCTTGCATCACCTTAATGTCGGTGATTCGCGGCTTTCCCTCGGTGAGGGTTCCAGTCTTGTCAAACGCGATGGCGCGAACCATTCCCAGTTCTTCTAGCGGGGCGCCACCCTTGATGAGCACTCCGCCCCGGGCCGCTCTAGCAATACCGGCCAGAACGGCACTTGGTGTGGCAATAGCCAGTGCGCACGGGCTTGCCGCGACCAGTACTGCCATCGCTCGATAGAAGCTATCTCGGAATGGCTCGTCGATCACTACCCACGAGAAAAGCAACAGCACTGCCAGAATCAGAACTGCCGGAACGAATACTCTTTCGAATTTGTCGGTGAAGCGTTGAGTTGGCGACTTTCTGGTCTCGGCCTCACTCACCATCTTGACGACGCGGGCCAAGGCCGACTCCCCTGATCGGCGGGTCACCTCAACTTCCATTGCGCCGGAGCCGTTAATGGTGCCGGCGAAGACGCGGGACTGCATCTCAACGGAGTCCGGACGCACCCGCGCCAGCGCACGATCACCTACCGGCAGCTTATCTACCGGGATGCTCTCACCGGTTACAGGCGCTTGATCAACGCTGCTGGTTCCTTTAACAACGAATCCGTCCGCCGGCATCCGATCATTGGGACGAACAACCACCACGTCTCCAGGTATCAGCGACTCAACCTGGACTTCAGTGACCTTCCCGTCTTTGACAACCCTGGCTGTCTCCGGGGCCAACTTGGCAAGCGCCTCAATCGCTCTCTTTGCGCGGCCCATCGCATAGTGTTCGAGCGCGTGGCCGAGGCTGAAGAGGAACAGAAGCAGTGCGCCCTCTGCCCATGCGCCCAGCGCAGCAGCACCTGCCGCCGCAACAAGCATCAACGTGTCGATCTCAAAGCGCTTTAGCTTGATGTTCTCAATAGCTTCGCGGAGCGTGAACCAACCTCCGAACAGGTAGGCAGCCACGTAAAGAGAAGTAGGGACCCAGTCGTTTGCGAGCAAGCCGAGCTTTTCAAGTGCAAAGCCAATCAGGAGGAGCAGGCCACATGCGAGTGAGAACAGTAGCTCACTGTTGGCACCAAGGATTCCACCATGGGAATGAGCATGGTCCTGCCCATCCTTATGATTGTGACCTTCGTGCTGACCTTGCGCGCCTTGGTCGGGGGCGGGGCCGCTCCTTCCCACTCCAAAATCCTCGAGCTTCGCCCTCAGATCAGCTTCTCCTGTCTGGGTCCGGTCGTACTCGATGTTCACCCTTCCAGCAGGGCTGGTGGTCGCTTCAACGACACCGGGTATAGCTTGTAGCTGCCCCGCGATCGTCCTTGCCTTGCGGGCATGCACGGACGAGTCCATCTCCAAGGACAGATGGCCGTATCGCTCACCCAGGCCAATCCCCATAGACGACGCTAGTTCGCGCACGCGCTGAAGTGAGATCAGCTCGGGGTCATAGTGAATGCATAGGGCCTCCGGAGCTCCTGCGCTTACCCCGCGCAGATGCACGCGTGATATACCGGCCATTTCCTCCAGCTCATCGGCCAGTCTCTGTACGCAGTGGTCCTCTTGAGGTACGCCGGGGAGTACGACCGGCAGTTCGACTTCTGTGGTCATGTTCACGTATTGCCTCCAACGTCAAGAGATTGGATCGGGAGGCCCGGCAGGCAGATGCGCTGCCGGGCCCAAACACTCATTCAATCAGTGGGCGGTCTCCGGCTCCACCTTAGGATCTGACTTGGCCAGTCGCCCCGCGAAGGTCGGCAAGACAAGCAGCGTCAAGACCGTTGCAGTCAACAAGCCACCAATGACCACCGTAGCCAGAGGCTTCTGCACTTCGGCACCCGAACCACTCGCAATAGCCATCGGAATGAAGCCGACGATGGCGACCAACGCGGTGGTCACCACGGCCCGAATTCGGCTGCCGGCGCCATTCATCGCAGCAATCAGAGGGCTATCGCCGGCGTCCAGGCGCTCTCGAATAGCCTGCATGAGCACCAGACCATTCAGCGTTGCCACGCCAGAAACCGCAATGAATCCGACTGCAGCAGACACCGAGAACGGCATGCCACGAACGAGCAAAGCGAGAATGCCGCCGACCAGTGCTAGCGGAACGCAGCTGAACACGAGGCCCGCTTCCTTTGCACTGCCCAGTGCCATGAACAACAGGCTACCGATCAGCAGGAACACGATCGGCACGACGGTCAAGAGTCGCTTTTCCGCCCGCTGGAGGTTCTCGAACTGCCCGCCCCAAGTCATGTGTGCACCCGGGGGCAACTGAACATCCTTCACTGCAGCTTGGGCTTCACCTACGAACCCGCCCAAGTCACGGCCGCGTACATTGGCCTGAACCACTACACGCCGGCTACCGTTGTTCCGGCTGATCTGATTAGGTCCCTCGCTGATGTCGATGCGTGCAACAGATGAGAGGGGCACAATCCCGCCGGTGGGAGTTGCAATTGGCAGTGATGCAAGCTGATCGGGATCATTGCGGGCATCGTCTCCGAGGCGAACGACGACATCGAAACGACGATCCCCCTCAAAGATCTTGCCGGCCGCCGCGCCGCCGATGCCCGTTGCAAGGGCGTCGCTAACATCTGCAGCCGTCAGACCGTACTGTGCTGCTGCAAGGTGGTCGATCGCTACATTGAGCGTGGGCAGACCAGAGATCTGTTCCACACGAACATCCGCAGCGCCCTCCACGTTCCTCAGCTTCAGCGCAACCTGATCGGCAACAGCCTGAAGCTGCTCGAAGTTGTCGCCGTAGATCATGACAGCCAAATCCGTACGCACACCCGAGATCAACTCGTTGAAGCGCAGTTCGATGGGCTGACTGAACTCGAAGCTGTTACCTATCTGCGAGGCTGCGATCTTCTCAAACCTGGCGATTAGATCCTCCTTGCTCAAGGAAGAGTCAGGCCAATCCTTGCGCGGTTTGAGCACGATCACGCTGTCAGAGATGTTGGTTGGCATTGGATCGATAGCAGCTTCGGCAGTACCTGTTCTTGAGAAGACGGTCACTACCTCAGGCTCAGCCGCGATGGACCTCTCCAGCGCCAGTTGCATAGCCAGCGATTGCTCCAAGGACGTCGAGGGAACGCGAAGCGCCTGCATGGCAAGGTTTCCCTCATCAAGCGTTGGCATGAACTCCCGACCCAGCATCGTGAAGCCGACCACGCCCATCACAAGCATCATCAGAGCGCCAGCAAGCACAGCCTTGGGCCTACGAATGGCACCTTGGATTGCTGGCTCAATGCGCCTTCTCAGGACGCGGATGATTGCAGTCTCGTGCTCTTCATTGTCGTGAGAATCCTTGCCGTCCTTGTTCGCATGAGGCTTTGGATCTCTCACAAGGAGCGCAGCCATTGCAGGCACGAAGGTAAAGGAGAAGATAAATGCGCCAATCAGGGCGAGCATGAAAGTAGCTGCCATCGGTTGGAACGTCTTACCTTCAACGCCCTCCAAGGTGAGGATCGGTGCGAACACCAGCAGAATAATCATCTGCCCGAACGCCGCAGGACGCGCCATCTTCTTGGCTGAATCTGCCGCCACGCGGAGCCGTTCCATGGCATTCAGAGGCCGGCCAAGTTCTGCTCGGCGTTTGCCCAGCATCAGCAGGGTGGACTCGATCACGATCACCGCACCATCTACAAGAATGCCGAAATCCAGGGCGCCCAAGCTCATCAGGTTGCCGCTGATACCAAACTTGTTCATGCCGATAACGGCAAACAGGAACGAGAGCGGAATCACCAGCGCGGTAATGGCTGCTGCACGGAAGTTTCCCAGTAGCAGGAAGAGAACCACAACTACCAGCAGAGCACCTTCAGTCAGGTTCTTGGCGACCGTCTTGACGGTCGAGTTGACCAGCACGCTTCGGTCAAGCACCGGTTCTGCAAAGATATCGGCCGGCAGAGATTCGTTGACCTGCGCCAGACGCTCAGCGGCCGCCTGTGCCACGGTGCGGCTATTACCTCCGGCGATCATCAGAGCAGTGCCAAGCACGGCCTCATGTCCGTTACGGCTAGCCGCGCCCAGCCGCGGGGCACGACCCAGACCGACCTCTGCTACATCGGCTACGCGAATAACCACGCCGTCCTTGGTCGCTACCGGGGATTGGGCCAAGTCGTCGGTCGTCAACGCAAGGCCGTCGGCCCGTACTACCAGGCCCTCACCTGCACGTTGAACGAAGCCCGCACCTGCTTGAACGTTGGAACGCTCCAATGCCTGTACGAGATCGGCCAAGCCAAGTCGGTATGCCGCCAGCCGTGCGCTGTCGGGGTAGATACCGTATTCCTTGACGTAGCCACCTACCGTATCAACCCCCGCCAAGCCCGGGCTTGAGCGCATCTGGGGCGCGATAATCCAATCTTGGACGGTACGCAGATACGTTGCGCGCTCCTGCGCGGTAGCAAGGCGATCGCCTTCCGGGGTCAGGTAGACCTCGCCCTCGTGCCAACCGGCTTGGCCAGGTTTGGCCAGCTTCTTGGGGTCGAATGGCCTGAAGTCCACTGTCCACATCAGTACCTCACCCAAACCCGTAGTAACGGGCGAAAGCATGGGTGAGACATTGTCAGGCAGGTCCCCGGCCGCTTCCCGCATGCGCTCAGCGACCTGCTGGCGTGCGAAGTAGATGTCAGTCTTGTCGGTGAAGATTGCAGTGACCTGGGAGAAGCCATTGCGCGATAGCGAACGGGTGGTGTTCAGCCCCGGGATGCCAGCCAAGGCCGTCTCCAAGGGGTACGTAACCTGACGCTCGATTTGCTCAGGGGTCAGGGCTGGGGCGATGGTATTGATCTGGACCTGGCGGTTGGTGATATCTGGTACGGCATCGACTGGTAGCTTGCTTAGTTGGAACAAGCCAAAGCAGGCAATCAATGCGGCCAGAAACACCATGAGCCAGCGGAACCTGACCGCTGCTTCGATGATGATGTTGAACATGGTGAATGAGTTCCCTTAGTGGCCGTGTTCGGCTTCGCCCTTGGCCAGTTCGGCTTTGAGCAGGAAGGCGTTGGCGCCTACGACGCGCTCACTGCCCGTCAGACCGTTAAGGATCTCGATTCGATTGCCTGCACGGCGCCCGGCGAGTACCGGCGTTGCTTTGAAGCCGCCCTCGACGGCCACGAAGACAACGCTTCTGCCGTCAACGGTTTGGACCGCGTCAGCAGGCACGCTCATACCTTCGGCGGCACCACCGGCAATGATCAGTGCCGAAACGGGGGAGCCGGCCGGTGGAAGTTTCTCGGAGATTGGCTTGGCACGAATCGTGGCGGTGCCACCCTGCTGCATCACATTCGCAGCCGCAGCAATTACTTCAGCCTCGAAGCTACCTCGGGGGCCCGTGACCTCCAACTTCATCCCTGGCATGGCGACGGTGGCCAGCGCGGGGGGCGCGGTAAACACGAGTTCATTCATGTCGGGATTGGAAACCTCCGCCACCAAGGTTCCAGCCGAGACGACACCACCTGGTGTTACCTGGACGTTGCCTACCAACCCAGCGACCGGACTGGTGATGGTCACCCGGCCGGAACTGTCCGGAGAGCCGCTGGCAGCGACTTGAGCACGGGCAGCACTGGCCGCAGCATCGGCCGCCAAAGAGCGGGCCCGCGAGGCCTCCAGCTCCTGACGCGCCACCACACCTTGGTCCACCAGAGATTTATCGCGGCTGTAGGCCAAGCGAGTAGCTTCTGCCTCTGCCGCCGCCGCAGTAGCTGCGGCCTTGAACGTCGCAGCTTCGCCGCTAACCACAACTACTAGAGGTTGATTGCTTTTGACCGCTGTTCCTGGCGCAACGAGTACGCGCTCAACCCGGCCAGTGACCGTCGAGGCGATCGCTGCGCGCCCCCCGATGGCGGGCTCGACGCGACCTGCAAGCCTAGTTGAAGCGCCACCGCCCCGCCCTACTGCAACCACGCCGATGCCAGATGCCTTGATCTGATCGGACGTCAGCTTGACTAGCCCCTCCTCAGCCTCCTCCTCGCCGTGTTCACCGTCGCCGTCGCCATCATTGTGGGCTTCTGCACCATCAGGCGTGGCCTCATCTGCGTGACCACCCTTCCCTTCTTCTTTGCTGCCCTTACTCTTGGCCTCGGTGCCGGCGGCTTTTTCCGTTTCCTCCGCACCGCCACTGCATGCGGTAAGCCCCCCGGTGAGCAGGAAGGCAGCCACCAGCGTCGCTCCGATGAGCGTCTTGTTTCCGTACTTATTCATTTTGCCTCCACAAACGGTGCGCGCCCTTCAAGGCGAGCGAGGTCGATTTCTGCTGTCACCCGGCTAAGGCGGGCATCTACAGCGCTGCCACGCGCAGCAATCAAAGTTGATCGGGTGCTACGCAGCTCCAATTGCGATATACGACCTGCCTCGAATCCGATGCGGGCCAACCGATAGGCTTCGTCTGCGGCTTGTACGCTCTCATCCGCAGCTCGCGCGCGGCTGTTGGACGCTTTGAGACTCGCTACCGCTCCCAACCGAGCCGCCTCGCTGTCACGCTTCTGACCCTCTAGAACCGCCTCAGCTGCACGTTGCTCGGCATATGCAGCCCGAATCGCCCCGCGGTTGCGGTCAAACAGGGGAATGGAAAGGCTGATGCCAACGTTGTAGGCCTCGTCGCCTGCTTGGCGGAAGCGCGTTTGAGCCACAGATGCGCTCAGTTGTGGCAAAGCGCGCTTACGCTCGACATCGATGAGCCGACCTGACGCCTCCGCTTCGGCTTGGGCGATTCGAACAGCGAGCGGGGCGGCCTCGTTTGCGACCGGGTGAGATGGCACGCGATCCAGAAGGCTTTCACCGATCTCGGTAAGCCGGCCATCCAACAAAGACACCCCGGCTAGCCGCGCTAGAGCCGCGTCCCGGAAGGCCTCGGCCTCATCCAGGCTGGCCTTCGCGTTAGCAACCTCGCTACGCGCCTGGACGCCGCGCAAGTTGGGTTCCCGACCTTCGCTAACCATCGCACCTACGGCTTTCGCGTCTTGTTCAATCAACGCCAAAGCTTCGCTAGCCAACTCATAGCGGCGCAGAGCAGCCTCTGCCTCCGCATACGTGGCTGCCAGACGACCAGCCGCATCGCTGCGCATCAGATCGCCCCGCAGGCCCGCTGCGCCTGCCTCTGCACGCGCAGCGCGCACTCGCGCGCCCCGCTGACCCCAAATTTCGAGCGGCTGGGAAAGCGTCACAATGGTGTCAGCGTTGGAGAAACCCCGATAGGCACCAGTACCGTACGCGTTCTCTGCGTCGATGGAGACCGTCGGATTGGGTACAGCCCGGGCCTGTTGCACCCGAGCCTCTGCGGCCTCGGCCAGCGCGGCACCTTGGACGGACGCAGGCATCTGGTCCAAACGAGAAAGCAACGATTCGTAAGACGGTGCAGTTTGAGCACCTACATCCCCGCCAGGCACCAATGCCAGCAGAACAGCAACAGCCAACCCGGTCGCTGATAGCGACCGACCTGTCAAAATCGACATAAAAACTCCCGTAAATTATCTGAGCGAACTACCCGCTAGCGCGGGGCAGAGCGAGATCAGATACGGGGGGGGCGCATGGGCCCGTCGAGTCGAAGTGCGTAGACATCCCCGTGCTCGGTATTGCGCAGCAAGGTTCGACCATTGGCGAGCAGATCGTCGTGGCCGGCGGCGGGGAGACTAGCGGTTGAGTGGTGGCAATGCCCGTGACCGCAGGAGTCGGCGCCGGATGATTGCTTACTCTTGTCCTTGCCCGATTCCAGGTCTGAGTCACTGCTCAGGGCGTGAACATCTCCCTGGCTAGCCGGTGCTTCCTGCGCACACGCCAACGACTCGGCCACAGGCACGACCACAAATACCGCCAAAAGCAGCAGCATTAGGTACATACGAATGGCAGGAAGGGACCGGCGCATGGTGGGAAGGCTATCAACCTGATTGAGACGGATACAATTACATAGAAGGGTGGAAGCGACCGCTTTTGGCACGATTTAGGCTTCCGTTCAGGTTTGGAGCTAAGGTGGTCAGTCTAGGAGGAGGAATGCCCAGGTCAGTCCGACATTGCAAAGTGCTACGAACACAGCGGCTGAGCCCATGTCTTTGGCACGACCAGCGAGCTCATGGATCTCCGGCCCGTATCGTTCAATAACTGCTTCGATGGCCGAGTTCAGTAGTTCCAACGCAAGCACCAACAGCACACTCCCTACCAAGAGGGCTCGCTCTACCCCTGAGTCGCCTAACCAGACTGCGGCGGGTAGAGCCGCCAGGGCCATGACGACCTCTAGCCTAAAAGAAGACTCATGCAGCCAGGCCGATCGCAGCCCCTGAAGAGACCAGCGCAGCGCTTTCAACACACGGGCGATGCTCCGTGGACGATGACCATACATGTCTGCCATTGTGATGTTTCCTTCTTCTGCCGTTAGGAGGCGCTGCCGGGATCTCCCGGCAGCGCTGCTCCCGAGAAATGGTTATGGGGCGGCGACACTGCCAACGGAGCAGCCGGAGAACAGATTTAGGCTCTGGTCCAACGCTTTTGTCCGCACCTGCATGAGACCGAGCACAGAATGGAAGAGGTTGTCGTGAGTGGCTGGCAGCCTTGAACGTCCCTGGACGCATTCAATATCCAGCTTGTTGCTGCTCTTCATGCCCTCTGACATCCACATCACCATCGGCACTTTGATCTGAGTCTCCGGGGCAATGGCGTAGGGAAGACCATGCAGATAGACGTTCGCCTCGCCCAATGACTCCCCGTGGTCGGATACATAGATCAAGCCTGTATCGTGGCTCTTGTCCTGTTCGAGCATACGGATTGTCTTTGCCAGAAAGTCATCCGTCGCTAAGACTGCGTTGTCATAGGCATTGACTATCTCGGCGCGAGTACACTTGCCAAGGTCGGCGTTGCGGCAGTCAGGAGTAAACTTCCTCAGGCTCTCGGGGTATCGCTTGTAGTAGCTAGGTCCGTGGTTACCAAGCTGATGCAGAACCACGACGACGTCGCCGGGATTGTCGTCAATGGAGTCATGCAATCCCTGCAGCATGATTTCGTCGCGACAAGCCTGATCGTCACATAGACTATCTTTGGCGGGAACGCGGTAAGACTCAAATGCAAGATCAGAGCACACCCCCTTGCATCCCGTCTGGTTGTCGCGCCACAGGGTCTTGATTCCGGCGCGCTCCAATACGTGCAGAAGCGACTCGGATCTTTTGATCTTGTCTCGGTCGTAGTCTCGCCTTCCATACATAGAAAACATGCAAGGAACGGACACCTCGGTATTGGAACCACAGGCCGTCACGTCGGTGAAGTTCACGACGTCCAGGGCTTCAAGTTGCGGTGTCGTGTTCCTAGCGTATCCGTTCAGCCCCCAGTTCTGGGCGCGAACCGTCTCGCCTACAACAATGACAAGAAAGTGTGGCTTCGCGCCTGGTGGATGAGGATCCATCGTGGCGTCGGGACCGACTACTTTGATCGGTCCACGCTCTGCGCGCGTCTCCTCTTTGATGACCTTCCCTATCGAGGCAAGGTAGTTCCCGGGCGTCGCAAGGTATCTGACTGACTTGTGGTTGCGCATAAGCGAGGATAGGTTGTCGAATGAGGCCAGTGCCGCACCAACAACTACCACTATAGCCATGCCCAGCAAGAGAGCTCTGGAAAGTAGTCCGCGCGCCATGGTGCAGTGAGGTCGAATTCGTACCGCACATACCGCAACGGCGGGAAGCAGACCTTTGACCAGCACCGACAGGAACAATCCCCAGGTCAGCAGCTCTCCGGCCTCCGCGCTGTCAGTCTTCAGCACGTTTCGAATCATGCTCGAATCGAAGTACACGCCGTAATTGTCGGAGTTGTATGCCGCCGCTGCTGACACAATGAGGAGCAAAGCAACAATCGGTTTCAACGTCCATCGGACGCACAGAAGCCCAAGAATAAGTACGTTCATAGCCGTAAGAAGCGCGGCCGTAGACGAGACAAGCAGCGCTCGCGCCACACCCTCCACACCACTCTTTTCAACTACCTCTGCAAAGAAGGCGTTGTTGAGGAACAACGTGAAGTAGAGTGCGACGATCACGATTAGTGTGTTGATCCCGGCCTGAGGCCCACGAAGAGGCCGGCCGAGCCGTCCTAGTGGATTTGAGCCATTCCCACCAAGCTTCCAACTGTGGTTCAGGTATTTTTTCATGTAACGCATAGCTGCTTCCTTTTGATCGACCGCCAAATGCGCTCATGGCGCATGCGGAGGCACTTCGCAGACCGCGCCAACTCGTCGAAGGGCGTTCCTGCTCGCGGGTCTAATTCCAACGGGCGCTTAGAGATGCGATGCAGGTCTGGGAGAAGGTGCGTCTGCACTCGCAAGAGGCGATGCATAAGGCCGCTGTATTGAGTCCGCGCAAGCAGACGCATCGCCGCCAAGAGGCAGAGTCCTGAAGTAGCGATTGGTTGGGGTAGAGAGCTTGCGAGGTTTCGGATCTTCACCGGGACAGTCGCCGAGCGCTGATCCCTCGATAAGTAGTCGACGCCTGCGCAGTCGGTGGCGGTTACAGTTCATCACCAGTGCAGGCTGCCGCTGACTGGCTTGCGCGAATCCATAACCGGTCGCGACTGACTGCGTCGAAGCCGAATGCTCCCCGAGCCACTTGTAGCGTCTATGCGCTGCGGAGGGCCGGGTACGTCTGGCTACTCGCGCGGAAGTCCCTGGAAATAGCTTTGAAGCGCTGTGCCATTTGGAACTCGCAAGCGCCTGGACGACTCCTACGGCGCTCATGCCCGGGGAAGGCCTCTTCAACGCACCGCGTGAGACTGAAAGCACTGAGACACTACGTATCCACGCATACGCAGAGACTGATACCCGGGAGGCACCCAAGAAGGAAGTCCGCAAGGTTTCGGTTAGTTGCGCCAGCGTGGCTTGAATCCCGGTCAGTAGCGGAGGTCTGCCTACGACCAGGCCGCCCCTGTGCCACGGCAACCAGGTAGCGGTATCCACGAATTCAGGGGAGAAGACCGAGGCCAAACGTGCCTCACCGGCTGGAGATAGAGCACCGTCTCCAGGGCGTGCGGGAATGATCAGCACAGAAGCTGTCGTCAGCACGGCAGATTGACCGTACGAAACTCGGTTAGAGGTGGGAATCGGAAGAGGCATTTAGTCCACCTTTTTGAAGGCGGCACGATGCCGTTCGGCGGCTGCACCAGCAGCCACGCGTCGGCCGGGCGCGCCAAGCGCCCAGCAACAAAGTTTGATCATGGAGAGACCTGTTAAAGGTGATCGCAGAAGTACGAGCAGACGCGCTGCGCCTGTGTCGCGATCAAGCCCTGGGAGGTCTAATCAGCCTTTCGGGCGTGTGGGAAGTCACAGGCTGTTCGTAGAACGTATGCCCGTCTTCATTTAGTGCAGCGTCGGCACTGGTGAATCCGTTGGACGCGACGAAGGTGCTGCTGTGGTGGCAGTGCCCATGACCACACGCAGGGTGTGACTTGTCGGAATGGCCGTCGCCTGCCCCTGCTACGTCCTGATGGGCCTGCTCTTCAGAAGAGCAAATCGACGCATCCACGAAAGGCACGACCACCAGCACTGCAAGTAGCAGTGCCAGAGCGTAGCGCTTAGCGTGGATGACGAAGGAAGTCACGTGCGGCTCTGACCAATACGGTTGAGGTCGAGAAGATACCGTGGACGGCGCTCATCAGCAAGCCGGCACTTGTTCATCAACCGCGCGGTCGTGTATGAGTCGCATCCTGCGGCTTGCTCGGAAGAATGAACGGGTTGAGGACTAACCACATGCGATGCGGGCGGGACGACAAATTAACGCTTTGCCTTGACTTCTGTACGGACTAACTGGCTGAGCAGTGCGGGATCGAGTCGCGGGAGCGGAGTTCCGTTCACAAAAAAGGACGGAGTTCCGCCAATCTTTGCAGCCTTCGCGTCGGCGAGATCGACCGCAATCACTTTTTCCACTACGCCCGTAGCGATGTATGCGCGGGCTTTAGCCACGTCCAAGCCAGCTTTTCGCGCAAATTCCCAAGCAATCGCTGAGTCTTCCCGCCCGTGTGAAGCCCAGGCGGGCTGGGCATCCATTAGCGCTTCGAGAACGGCCGCAAACCGGTTCTGCTGGCGCGCAGCCTCAAGAATGTTTATGCCGAGGACAGATGTCTTCCCGTGGAAGGGCGTATAGCGAAGCACCAGCCGAGCATCCGCATTTTCTCTCAGGATCCTTTTGACCTCTGGATGCATGGCCCGGCAGGCCTCACAAGCTGGATCGAAGAACTCGATGATGGTGACGGGCGCATTGACCGGGCCTATGACAGGCGAATGAGGCCGTACTACCACACCGGCTTGAGGCGATTGGTCATTGGCCGGGCCCTCGGCACTCCGAGCGAATGAAGTGGGGGAAAATGCGGCGAGAGATAGTATCAACACCGCTATGATCGTGCGTGCTGCTTTCATTGAAATAGCTCCAGTGTGCCTTGTGGTGTTTGAAAGGACCGATGCGGCTCGGGTAGCTTGGTGTGACGCAGTACCAACTAACGCTGCTCGGCTCCCAAGCGCCATGCGGGCCACGCCTCAACGATCACGCTTACAGCAGATCGAAGAAAGAGCAGGGCGATGATTGATCCTGCGGCGATGTCCGGCCACCCGCTGCCGATGAGGGCCACCCCGCCCGCGGCTACGAGAACGCCCACGTTGGCAGCCACGTCATTACGTGAGCATTCGAACGTGCTCTTCATGTTGATGTTTAGGGCGCGGAATCGCCAAAGGAAAGCCAAGCAGGATAGGTTCGCCACAAGTGCAATTGATCCGAAGATGAGCATGATGCCGCTGGCCGGTGGAACCGCGGTGATCATCTTGTTCACGACCTCGACGACAATGAAAACGAAGAATCCAAGGATCAAGAAGCCCTTTACCAAGGCCGCGCCTGCCTCCCACCGACTACCACGCCCCACGGCCCAGAGACTGAGCGCGTACACGGCTGCATCGCCAAGCATGTCCACCGCATCGGCTTGGAGCGCACTTGAGTTGGCGACTATGCCGGCGCCAAACTCGACGAAAAACATCACCAAGTTGATAGCCATCACCCATAGCAGCACGCGGCGCTGAGCGCCCTGTTGTGCCATCCGCTCGAGTTCTTGGCGCTTGTTACCGCAGCAGTGGTCCATCGTGAGTCCTATAAAAGGCTTCTGGGGTTGAAATCAGCTCATCCTGCCTTTATCAACCCTGTAGCAACTAGAGGGTCAAGCTATGTCCACCGTCTTCACGATCGGCCAACTCTCACTCCGTACCGGAACCAAGGCTGAGACGATTCGCTACTACGAGAAAATTGGCCTCCTTGCGTCTCCGGCCCGTTCACAAGCCAACTACCGCCACTACACTGAAGTTGATCGGCGCAGGCTTGCCTTCGTTCGCCGTGCCAGAGAGCTTGGACTCCCCATCGCCCAGATCCGGGATCTCATTGAATTAGAGACCCATGGCGACCAGGAGTGCGGGGCTGTGGATGAGTTGGTCCGGAGTCAGATTCGCAGTATTGAGGAGAAGGTAAGAGACCTCCAGGCACTGAACAAAGAGCTAACTCGCATACTCTCCCACTGTCCAGGTGGTCTGGTTTCCGAGTGTCGAGTCCTCGGCGCTTTGCAGGCGCCAGTCGGGCCGGCTAAACATGGCGGGATTCAGCCCCCGAAACGGTGAAGGTCCCTGAGAGCGCTGACCTTTGCCGAGCACGTAGAGATCTTCCTGCTACCGGCAAGGATAGTCAAAGACGCTTCAAGAAACCCGGAACCAACACCGGGTCTGCACTCAAAACTAACCGCTAGAGGTCCGCAGTATGGAGCAGGCCTGACGCCGATAGACCAAGCGCATCGGCGAGCCTAATAACGGTAGAGAGCCTGCAGTCCTTCTTTCCCTGCTCAATATGCCCAAGTTGCGTACGGTGCATACCTAGTCGGGCTGCGAAATCTTCCTGAGAGACGCCCAGCGCCGTCCGTCTCGCCTTCACGGCGGCGCCAAGGGCCAACTGGTGCTTGGAAGTTTTCACCCCCTAAGCTTTGGTTTCGTAGTACTTTTGGTCTACAGTACTTACGGTAGCATATTTGACAATGGCCGCCCCCTCCCCACCTCCCATTCGGGGGCCTGCGCCGCTTACGGACCTTGGCAGGTAGGTATGAGCTTCTTCTTGGTAGATGCTGAATCAGAGTTCACCTTAGAACTGTCATTGAGCCAACAGTCGGAGCAGGATCTGCGGCGCCAACTCGCAAAGCTTCAGGAGGGCGGAGACGCCGGAACCCTCTCCAGACGCCTTGCCGCCGAGCTATCTAGACTGGTCCCAGAGATGCTTGACTGGGATGTCAAAAGGCCCACAAAAGCGCAGATCGCCTATGCCCGTTCAATCTGCTACCAACGAAAGATTGAACTTC
Organism: uncultured Stenotrophomonas sp.; assembly: GCF_963519925.1. Lineage (NCBI taxonomy): Bacteria > Pseudomonadati > Pseudomonadota > Gammaproteobacteria > Lysobacterales > Lysobacteraceae > Stenotrophomonas > uncultured Stenotrophomonas sp. Next base: position 61,102 of record NZ_CAUQPH010000002.1, read on the forward strand.
CTGAGCAGGCTATGGAGTCCCGTCAGGCCATGCATCTCTTCATAGCCTCGCGCGGCCGGTGGCCTTGAATCCATTGCCGCACCTCTCTCTGCACCCGCCTTCTGGTTGGCCGAAGCGACGCGCAAGAGCGCAGAATGTCGATGGCACATTACTACTATGACAAGTCGAACTAGTCTCACCCATCCACTGGCTATTGCCGAGTTACCGGTGGGAACGAAGGATGGGGCAATTGGCGTGACATTTGCTCCCGGAAAGCATCAAGAGAGCGCAATGACTGGCGCTTGGGCTAGGGATTTAGACATGGACTTGGAGGCGATTCGTGCTTGGGGCGCAAGATTTTTGATCACGCTTATCGAGCCGTGGGAGTTCGAGGACCTCAGGATCTCCTCCCTACCTGATCATGCTGCTAAGCATGGCTTGGCTTGGCATGGACTGCCTATCACGGATGGTAGCGCGCCAGACGACCGCTTCCTGGCACGTTGGAAGGAGCTCGGACCATATCTGAGTCGCGCCCTGCTCGACGGAGGAAGAGTAGTCGTGCATTGCAAGGGAGGGTTGGGTCGTGCAGGACTAGTTGCCTCGCTGCTTCTATTGAGCACTAAGACGAACAGTGATGCTGAAAGCGCGATCCTCGCGGTACGAAGGGTTCGTCCCGGAGCTGTAGAGACACTCGAGCAAGAATGCTTCATCCACAAGTGGGCTGAAGAGCACAGAGTATAGCCGGCGCGAAATGGCTCGGACTCCGCCATTGACTCTCTGACTGATCGAAAGACGTCCTTTCGAGATTATCGGATAGGAAAGAACCGGCGGAGGACCATCGCCGATTGATGAGCCTTGCCAGACCACCCCGTAGCACTTTCGGGCGGCGAGTGTATTTGGTCCTCCTCAGATCCCGGAGCTCGATCAAGGAATTCTTGATTCCGCATGCGTACCAGCAGGGTCACGGTGCAGAACGAATCTCGACATCCGCCAAACAGCGACATCAGAATAAGGAGAAACGCCCATGAGTCTCCGAGAAAGGAAGCTTCTGGTACTAGACCTTGATGAAACGCTCGTCTTCTCAACTGAGCGCCCCTTGGATCGTCCAGCGGATCTGAGTGTCGTCGGGTATCACGTCTACAAGCGGCCCCATCTCGACACATTTCTGGACTTCGCCTTCTCAAGGTTTAGGGTCGGCGTTTGGACATCGTCTGGACGTCTCTACGCTGAGCCTCTTGTCGCACAGTTGATGCCAAAGCGTCCCCTAGAATTTGTATGGTCATCCGAGAGGTGCAGCTTAGTTAGGGATTGGGAGGAAGGCGGCTACTCAACACAGAAGCGGATAGCGAAGCTGAAGAAGCATGGGTTCACACTGGACCAGATCATCGGAATAGATGACACCGCTAGCAAGTACGCTCGGAACTATGGGAATTTAGTTCTGGCACGGGAATTCCTCGGCGACGTGTCAGATGATGAGTTGCTGCATCTGATCCATTATCTAAAAGTGCTTGAGGAGGTGCCGAATATCCGTGCAGTCGATAAACGAGGATGGCGCGATCTGCTATCGCAGCGAGGAAACGAGCATCCCGGCTTTTTGAAAGCGTAGAGTGAGAAACTATCAGTGTCAGCTAAGCGTGCTTTCATTGAGCCAAATCACCGTGTCAGTTCTTGAATGGCCACGACGGCTCGATTCCCAGTTGGTGCTATTCACTCAAACCGGATGGCGGGAGGGTGGATAAGGGCTGGCCGCCGTGAGTCCTAGCTTCGTCCTAGGGTGCGGATGGTATGGGCCACAGTAGGCGTCGTACCTGATTCTTTTCCTAGACTTTGACGCGCCAACCGAGTGTCTGCGGTCAACGAATTCGACCAGACTCTCGTCGCCCGGCCAGACAAGCGCAAAGCGGGTTGAGGGACACCAATGGGCGGTCAAACGCCACGACTGAAGAACCGGACGGTTGCAGGGTCCGGCATGGAAGGTGCTACTGGGATCATTTTTGCAGATAACGGGGTTGATAACCCTAGCAATGAACCCCTGCCCCTGTGGCTGGGCAGGCGACCGCAGCGGTCGCTGCCGCTGCAGCGCTGAAGCCATCCAGCGCTATCGCGGGCGCGTGTCCGGCCCGCTGCTGGATCGCATCGACCTGCATGTGCAGGTGCCCCGCCTGGAGCCTGCCGAACTGCGCAGCGGTGCGCCGTTGGGCGAAGACAGCCTTGCGGTCCGCGCACGCGTGGTCGCCGCACGCGAGGTGCAGTTGGCGCGCAGTGGAAAACCCAACGCGCAGCTGTTGCCCACCGAACTCGATGTGCATTGCCACCTGGATCCGGATGACCAGCAATTGCTGGAGACCGCGGTGGAGCAGCTGCAGCTTTCGGCGAGATCCATGCACCGGATCCTGCGCGTGGCCCGCACGGTTGCCGACCTCGCCGCACAGGAGCGGATTACGACAGCGCACCTGGCCGAGGCGATTGGCTACCGGCAGGTGGATCGTGGGGGTGCGGGCTGAATGATGAACGTCATCCGGCAGGCGAAATGCCATAACCCAGCCGGTTGGGTTATTCTGGGCTTGGGTCATGCCTAGCGTCGCCCGGCTCAACGGACTGAGGGTGGTCATCTACCCAAACGACCATGGTCCGGCGCACGTACACGTGATCGGAGGCGGCTCGGAAGCCATCTTCCTGCTGCGATGTCCGTCGGGCCCACCCGAGCTCAGAAGCAACGATGGCTTCAGCGGTGCCGCGCTTCGCAATCTTCGTTTGCAGCTGTCCGAAATACTTCCCTGCCTGTGCAGCCACTGGAGAAGCATCCATGACCATCTCCGACATTGACATTGAACAGGCGAATGCGCGCATGCGTCGCCTTCAGCAGAGCGGTTCGGTCGAATCCGTCACCTACCGGCGCGCGACCAAGCGCGTGGTCATCGAACTGGTCACGGGCATCCAGCTTTCCATTCCTGTCGATCGCATCGAAGGACTGGCAGACGCACCGGCAGCGGCACTTGCCGAAATGGAGATCAGCCCTAGCAGGCTGGGCATACATTGGCCGCAACTGGACGTTGATCTCTACGTACCCGGGGTACTGCAGGGCAATCTCGGCAGCAGGAAGTGGATGGCGACGCAGCTGGGCAAGGCCGGTGGCGCGTCGACGAGCGAGGCCAAGCGCGCCGCCGCACGCGAAAACGGCCGGCTGGGCGGCCGGCCTCCTGGTCCCGCACCCGCCAGGGCGAGAGGCAACAAACGATCCACGCAGGCAGCGGTCGCGCGGAGAAGTGGACGCTGACCTGGTCAAGGTCAACGTTTCGCGCAGGCATGAAACCGGGGTGGCCATTTGATCGGCCACCCCGACATGCTGCTACTGGAAGTCCAGCGACAGCTCCACGAACATCGACCGCCCGAAGGCGTTGTACACGCCCTGGTCGTAATACGGCCAGTTGCCGTTGCTGCTATCCACCGGGGGGCGCTCGTTGGTGAGGTTGTTGGCGGTCAGCAGCACGCTGGCCACCTTGTTGATCCGGTAGTTGACCGTAGCGTTCCAGGTCGTCCACGGGCCGATGTTGCGTTCCTCGCCGATGGCGTTCCAGGTCGGTGCGTTGCGGATGCCATAGACGTTGGTGCTGAACGCGCCGATGTTCCAGTTCGCCCCGAAGGTTGAGCGGTAGTGCAGCTCATTGGAGTTGGCGCAGCAGAGCATGTCGTAGACCGGGTCGCCTTCCTGCTGTTGCAGCTCGTGCTTCAGCGAGCGGTAGTAGCCGGCGTTCACCCCGAATTCGCCCGCGCGCCCGGCGCTCCATTTGTAATCCGCCGACGCCTGGATACCGGTCTGGCGCTGCTTGGCCAGGTTGATCGGATAGGAGAACACCTTGGACACGCCGTTGGGGTTCAGCGGATCGTTCGCCGGCAGGCGCTGCACCTGGGCCAGGATCTGCCGGCAGGTGGGCGAGTTGATGTCGAAGGCCACGTCGCCATTCTCCGAAGCCCCCAGCCGGCAGTTGGCCTCGGTGGTGAGGATGCTGTCGGTGCCAAGGATGTTGACCTCGTTCTCGATCTTCACCGAGTTGTAGTCCACCGAAAGGTTCAGGGCGTTGTCCAGCGCCGACCAGACGAAGCCGTACGTGAAGGTTTCGGCGGTGATGTCCTTCAGGTCGCGGTTGCCGGTGCTCGAAGAGAGCACGGACAGCGACGCCTGCGGGCACTCGTCGAAGTTCTCGGAGGTATACCCTGCCTGCCGGCACAGGAAGGTGTCCACATTGGTGGTATAGCCGCTGCTCTCGCGCGAATACAGGTAGAACATGTCGGGTGAGCGGAACGCGGTCGCATAGCTGCCACGCAGCAGGAGCGAGTCGATCGGGCGGTACTCCAGCCCCAGCTTCCAGGTCGCCTTGCCGTTGCCGCCACCGCCCTGCAGGGAATACTTGTCATAGCGACCGGACAGGTTGGCACTGAAGGTGTCGAAGATCGGCACCTGCAGTTCCGCGCCTATGGCGTACAGATCGCGCTGTCCCTCGGCCGAGGTGCCTGCGGTCTGCCCGCGGAACAGCGTGGCGGCATTGGGATCGGCCGACTGGTTGAAGAACTTCTCGCGGGTGCCCTGCAGGATCATCGCAACGCCGACGTCGCCGGCAGGCAGGCCGAACAGCGAGGTATTGGTGACCAGCGCGGTGATGCCGGTGCGCGAGGCGTTGGATTCGGCGCGGTTGGTGCCGCTGAACTGGTCGTACTGACCGCGTGTCAGCGGCTCGTAAAGCGCGTCCAGGTTGGGCGCGTAGGCGTCATAGCCGTTCACCCTGCCCAGCAGCGGACCGAGGTAGTAGTCGTCGATGCCGCCCACGGCCAGGAAGTCGGTGGACTTGCGGGTGACGTCGGTGCTCGAACGGTTCACGTACACGTCGTAGTCGAATCCGGTATCGCCCAGACCACCGCGCGCGCCGGCGGTAATGTTCAGCGAGCGGGTGTAGACGCGCTGGTCCTTCGCGTCCATGCCTACCTCCTCAGGCGCATAAATGCGCTGCCATTGCTCGTAGTTGCCGGTCGTCTGGTTGTAGAAGGTCTTGTTCCAGAACGGGCTGCCGCCGGAGTAGGTCGGGCGGCCGAAGCTGAAAAGAATGTCCGAGTACAGCTCGGTGGTTTCGCTGAGGTGGTAGCGCAGGAAGGTGGTGGCGTTGACGTCCTCGCTCCGGTTGTAGAGCGTGGCCGTGCCAACGTTGTCGGGGCTGCCACAGTAGTAGCCGGTGCCCGCCGCGGTGCGGTGCGCGTAGGTGGTGCTGCCACCGAACAGGTAGGACAGCGGCGCGCACGTGGCCTGGCCGGGGTCGATGTAGCCATTGGGCGACATCTGCATGCGCAGGAAGGTGCGCGAGGGATCCTGTGGCCCAGTCGGGCTGTCGTTGACGCTGTCGATGTAGCTTCGGTCCGAGGCGTAGATCGGCTTCTGCTTGGTGTACTCCAGCCCGTAGCTGAGGTCCAGGTTGCCGAAACTGTGGCCGTTGCTGAAGATGAAACGTTGGCTTGAGCCGCCGCCGTCGCTGTAGCCGCCGGCGCGGTAACGGAAGTGCGCGCCCTCCACCTTGTCTTTCAACACGATGTTGATGACGCCGGCCACGGCCGAGGAGCCGTACACCGACGACTGACCACCGGTGAGCACGTCGATGCGCTCCACCATCCCCAGCGGAATATTGGCGATGTCCACGATGCTGGTGTTGCCGTTGTAGGCCAGCGGATAGCTGTTGAGCGGGCGTCCATTGAGCAGGGTCAACGTATAGCTGGGATCCAGCCCGAACAGGCTGACGGTTTTCGCGCCCGGGGTGTAGAAGCCGGTGCCCTGCGAGTCCTGGACGGACCCATTGGCCGCCGGCAGCGAACGCAGTGCATCGAAGACAGTAGTGAACCCCTGCGCTTCAATCTGCTCCGCCGTGATCGTGGTCACCGGCGAGGGTCCTTCGATCTGCGCGCGGGGGATCAGCGAGCCGGTGACGTTCACTGCATCGAGCTGCCGCGTGGCCGGTGCAGCGCCTTCTTCTTCGGGTGGAGCGGCCTGGGCCTGTGCGGCCAGGGGATGGATCAGTACGGACGACACCAGCAACGACAGCAACGTGCGCTTCATCTTGCAGTTCTCCAGTACAAGGTCTCCCGGTGCCAGGCAGGCGCAGGAAGGTTGGGTGTGTAGGCGGGTTCCGTGGGGGGTGGGGACCCCGCTTTTCTAGATCGATCTAAATTCGTTGTCAATAATTTGAAATGAAACTGTTTTTGCCGGCTTAGATCGAACGAAATGGCACTTGCGGCTGGCTCGGCACGTGTTGCAGGATCAGTGCGCCTGTCGGCCCGCTCGCCCGCTGCCGCCGATGTGCGCCATCCCGTTACGTTCCGGAGTGCCCTGCATGCGTCTGCGTTGCCTGATCGCCCCCGTCGTTGTCCTCCTCGCCGTGCCCGCAGCGCACGCTGCCGACATCCAGCAGACCCGCGAAGGCGTCACCCTGACCTACCAGGACCCGAGCGCTTCAACGGTTGCCGACGTGCGCGACCGCATCATCGCCACCTTCTTTTCCACCTATCCGCGCGAGCGCGCGGACTTCCATCCCGGCGCGCCTGCCCGCGTGCGCATCGTCATGGACCCGGCTTACGACGGGGTTGCCTATGTCGGGGAAAAGGAGAAATCCGCCACGATCACCATCAATCCACGCTGGCTGCAGAAGCATCCCAACGACACCGACCTGGTCACCCACGAAGCCATGCATATCGTGCAGGGCTATCCGGGTTACGCCAGCGAACAGGCGCCGTCGTGGCTGGTCGAGGGCATCGCCGACTACGCGCGCGACGTTTACGGGGTAGACAACGCCTCGGGCGGCTGGGCGCTGCCCACCCAGGTCAAGCCGGAACACAACGTGGACACCGGCTACCGCGTGACCGGTGCGTTCCTGAAGTGGAGCGAGGCCGCGCATCCGGGGCTGGTCAAGGCGCTCGATGGCGCCCTTCGACAGGGCCGCTATACGCCCTCGCTGTGGAAGCAGCACACCGGCACTGAGCTGCCCGCCCTGTGGGACGCGTACGTCGCCGCCCAAGCCGCGGCCGCGCGGAAGGCGTAGCCGCCGGCTTTCAGTCGCGGATCACGAAGCCTTCGTTGAGACCCGGCGCTCGTCTGCAGCCGCGCCGGATCCACCTGCAGGCGCCCGAGAGCCACCGCCTGGCACGCGCGCGCCGGTAGGGCGCACCCGGTACGGCCTGCCGACGCCTCATGCCGCGTAGGTCCGCGCGTGGAAGGCCTGCGTGCCCGGGGCGGCGGCATTCCATTCCCGGTCCCACGCCAGGAACATCAGCACCGGCCATAGATGGGTGTGGTATTTGCGGTTGCCGTCGAGGAAGGACTTCCACAGCCCGGCGACCACGGCCTCATCGAGGATGCCGCGGTTGCGGATGGCGACCGGGTCGAGCAGATCGTCGGCCCAGTCGCGCAGCGGCCCCTGCAACCAGCGCGCCACCGGTGCGCCGAATCCCTTCTTCGGGCGCCGCACATGATGTTCGGGCAGGTAGCGCTCGAGCGCGCGCTTCAACACGGCCTTGGTTTCGCCGGGCCGCAGTTTGTGTTCGAACGGCATGTCCCAGGCCAGTGACAGCACGTCCGCGTCCAGGAACGGGCTACGCGCCTGCACGCCGAACGCACCGAAGGCGCGGTCGCACTTGGTCATGAGCCCTTCGCTCAGCTCATGGGTCTGGTCGAGGAACAGCAGCAGCTCCGCCGGGTGTCGGCACGCCGGATGCAGGCTCGATTCCAGGAAGTGCCGGGGCGCCTCGCTGGCGGCCTTCAGTGCACGCGATGGATCGCGCCAGCGCGAAACGCGCATCAGGTAGGTTTCCGCCAGCGACCCGGATGCCGCTTCCGAAACCAGCGCCGCGACCCCGCCCAGGCGTGCCCGCTCGGGATTGCGCGCCGCATGCGCGCCCAGCGCGCGGCGCACCGCAGCCGGAACGCGTCGGACCAGCCGATGGTTGCGCATCGCCTTTACATACGAACCGTGGCCGAAGAACAGTTCATCGCCGCCGTCACCGGTGAGCAGGGTGCGGCAGGATGTGCCGGCGGCCTCGGCGGCCAGCAGGGTGGGAATGGCCGAGGAGTCGGCATAGGGTTCGCAGAAGACCCGCGGCGCGGTTTCCACCAGCCGTAGCGCGCTGGCGTCGTTCATGACCAGTCGCGTATTGCGCGTACGCAGATGGCCGGCGACCTCCGCCGCCCACGCGGATTCATCGTGGCCGGGCTCGTCGAAGCCTACCGTGATCGTCTCCACGGCGGCGGCACTCTGCTGCTGCAGCAGAGCGGTGACCAGGCTGGAATCGACCCCGCCCGACAGCAGGCAGGCCGTACCCGGGCCGCGCGCGCGGCCGATCGCGGCCTGCAGTCGGTCCAGCACCGCGTCCACCGACGCCGCCAGCGACGGCGCTGCGGAGGTGCATCTGCGCGTCTCCACGAGTGTCTTCAGGCTCCAGTGCGCCGTGAAGGGCCCGGCCGCTGCGGCGCTGCGGTGCCAGTCCCGCACCTCCGCTGCATGGAACACCCGCAGCGTGCCGGCGGGCAGTTTGTAGATGCCACGGTAGGCGGTGCGCGGGGCGGGAATATAGCCGTAGCGAAGCAGTTGCGACACCGCCTGCGGATCGACCTCGCCGCCGCCCATACACTCGTGGCTGAGGGTCTTCAGTTCAGAAGCGAAGACCAGGCCGAACGCGGTGCAGGTGTAATAGAGGTCGCACTGCCCCATGCGGTCGCGCGAAAGAGTGAGGGTCTTTTCATGTCCATCCCAGATGGCGACGCTTACCGCGTCCGCAACGTCACGCAGCACGTCGAGCGCGCCGCTATCGGCGAGCCTGCGCGCAATCACCTGCGCGGGCGCGTGGCGCCCACTGGAAGCGGCGGCACCGCCGGTGACCACCACATAGCGCTCATCCGGGCTGACGGCGATGCAGGACTGGACCTCGCATGCCGACACCGCGGCCAGCGCCAGGCCAGCGCCCGGACGAACCAGCGGTTGCCGCTGCCGGCCACGGTGCGCAAGCGAGGCCGTCAGGCGCCTTGCCGTGGCACCCAGCTCGCCGTCGCCCACCTCCCGATGGACAATCCAGTTTCCTGCAATTGCAGACACGTACGCTTCCACCCGCTCGACGCCATGACAACCGCGTTGGGGATACCGTGCGGCACTGCCTGGAAGGCGGCCGTGGCTGGCTTCCAGTACGTCAGGGTGCGCCGCTGCGCGGGGAGCGGCCATGCAAGTATTTTCAAACGTCCGCTGCCTGCGGGCAGCCGTTCAGCTGCCCAGCACGAACCGCTCGATGGCCAGGGCCACGCCGTCCTCGGCATTGGTGGTGGTCTGGTAGCGCGCGGTGGCCTTGACCACGTCGACCGCGTTACCCATCGCCACGCTGGTGCCGGCGAACTGCAGCATGGTCAGGTCGTTTTCCTGGTCGCCGATGGCCATGACCTGGCTGCGCTCGATCCCCAGGTGCGCGGCCAGCGTCTGCAGGCTGGGGCCCTTGCCGGCCCGGTGGTCGAACACCTCCAGGAAGAATGCCGCACTCTTGAGCACCGCGAAACGGTCGGTCAGGGCGTAGGGCAGGCGGGTGATGGCGGCATCGAGGACGCTGGGTTCGTCCACCATCATCAACTTGATGAACGACATCGACGGGTCCATGTCGGCCACGCTGCGGTACGACAGCGGCACGTGGGACAGGTGCGAATCGAAGACGGTGTAGTGGCTGATGTCCTGGTTCGGCGTATACAGCCGCTTTCCATCCAGTGCCTGGAAGTGCACCCCCAGCTCACGCGCAATGCGTTCGCAGAACACGAAGTCGTCGAAGCTGAGCGGGTATTCCACCACCACCTCGCCGCTGCCCACGCGCGTGACCAGACCGCCGTTGCAGGCGATGCAGTAGTCCTCGTCACCGTCGATGCCCAGCTCGGCCAGGAACGGCGCCAGGCCCGAGACCGGCCGGCCGCTGGTCAGTACGATCCGCACTCCCTGCGCGCGCGCACGGGCGATGGCCTGCTTCACCCGCGGGCTCAGGCGGTGGGCGGGGTCCAGCAAGGTGCCGTCCATGTCGATGGCGACCAGCCGGATATCGGCGGCTCCGCTGTCTGTCTCTGTCACGCTCACCCTTCGCACTGCAACCGCACTGGCATTCCCAGCAATGCCGCACAGTTTAATCCAGGCCGCCGCATGCACATAAGGAAGCCAGCCGGGTTGCCCCGGCTGGCTTCGGTTCCACACGTCATGCGTCCGGTCGGTCCGGGGCTCAGCGCCCCATCGCCACCTTCTGCTGTTCTTCCTGCACCTGGCGCTGCTGCTGGGTATCGTTGCCGCCGAGCAGCTGCGCGTTGGTCTGCTCCAGCGGCGGCGCCTGGGCCAGGTCCACGGCGGCGCGGTTACCCGGCGTGGTGCCCATCACGAAGGCCTTGCCGTCCTGCACCGCCACGCTCTGCAGCTTTTCCGGGCCGTCGATGCCCGCCTGTTTGGCCTGCAGGGTCACATTGGCCGCCACTTCATTGGAGATCGCGGCCGGCAACTGGCTGCGGATGGCGTTGTGCAGCGCCGTGTCCGGATGCGCCTTGTCGCCCAGCTGCGGGCCGGTCGGCGTGCGGGTTTCCACCGCGTGCGCCTGCTCGATCCTGCCCAGCGTCTGCCGGCCTACCAGCCCGTCTTCCTCAAGCCCCTGCTGCTTCTGGAACGCCAGCACCGCCTCGCGGGTGTTGTCGCCGAACTTGCCGTCCTCGGCAAGGCGGTTGCCGCTGGCATCGCGCACGCCGAGGCGGTTCAGCGACTGCTGCAGTTCGGCGACCTCATCGCTGCGGTCGCCCTTGCGCAGGGTGCCGGCCGGAGCGTGGTCATGGTCATGCGCGTGGCCTGCCCTGCCTGCTTCCTGCTGGATGCCCCTGTTCCAGTAACTTTCCGGGTTGATGAGGTTTCCGGACGGGTCCTTCATCTGGTAATGCACGTGCTGCGCATACTGGTTCGCGCCCTGCGGACCGCGGCCGCCCATGGTGCCGATCGGGTCGCCCGGCTCCACGTGCTGGCCAACCTTCACCCGGGTGTCCTGCATGTGCAGGATCTGGTGCGAGTTGCCGTCGGCGTCCTGGATCATCACGGTGCCGTAGCGGCCGCCCACCGATGTCACGGTGCCAGCGATCGGCGCGTGGATGGTGGGGTGCTGCAGGTTGCGGCCGCTCTGGCCGCCCACGTAGTTGAAGTCGCTGCCACCGTGCGCTTTCTCGCCACGGTGTTCACCGAAGTGACCGGTGATATGCGGCTTCACCCCGTTCTGCGGCGGCAGCATCACCTGCATGGTGTGCTCGTAGGAACGGGCCGGGGTGGCACCAGGCGCAGCAGCCACCGGCGTGGCGGCCTGCTGCTGTGCGGGCGCCTGGTCCAGCGTCTGGCCGAGGCGCTGGTTGACGAACTGTTCGTACTCATCCAGGTGCGGCGCAACCTTGCGCTGCGACAGACCCAGGCCGCCGTAGTCGCGGGTCGGGCCGTCGTGGTGGTATTTGTAGATGTAGTCTTCGCCCTGGCCACGGTCGCGCGCCAGGTTGCGGTTGTCGACGAAGTGCGCCACCAGCGCGTCGGACTGTGCGTCGACGTCGAATCGGTTGGCGTTGTTCAGTCCGTAGTGCTTGCCGGTCTTGTCGATGAACTGGCCCAGGCCCGACGCGGACGTGGTGCCGGCAGCGGCATCCGGATTGAACCCGGATTCGACGCGGGCGATGGCAAGTACATACGCGGTTTCGCGTGGGGTCAGGCCGGCGTCACGCGAGGATTCAATCAACGAATCGATGACGCGCGACTGTACTTCGGGCGATGCATCGCCCCAGCGCCGGGATTGGCCATGCAGGGGACGGCTCTCGTCGATCGGCTCGCGGTAATGGCTCCACGACTCGATCTGGTTGCTTCGGTACGCCGCACCCGGCGGCTGCACCATGCTGGTGTAGATGTCATTGGGCATGTCTGTGCTATCCATTCTATGAAAAAGGGACTTTCCTTAAGGGGTGTTGCTCCAGGTGAATCACGTACCCACCAACAGTGGGCACCTGCCACATGCTTCTCAGTTTTCGATGTCGTCCACCTCCGGATGCTGGATGCCGAGCTTGGCGATCAGCTGCGAATACTCGTCGTTGTTGGGCGACTGCGCATCCGCTTCGCCGCGCACCGGCGGGTTGCTGTGGGTGAGCTGCTTGCCGTTGGCGTCGTACAGGTAGAACCATTCGCAGAACGCGCAGCCGTACGGCAGCTCGCCGTACTGCACCACGAAGTACGAAGCGCCCTGTGCGTCTTCCACGCACGCCAGGCCAACAGCGGTGTAGCCGCTCATTTCCGCCGGGGCATCGAGGGTGCGGCGCTGGCCGTCCTTTTCGATTTCCAGGCGGGTAAGGGTGGCTTCGCCGTCCTTGGCCGGCAACGCGGTCAGGTGCAGCCGTGCACCTGGGCATTCCTTGTGCATTCCTTTCTCTTCCTGCTGTGTGGGTGAAGGGGTCTGGGCCGCGGCGGCCGCAGGCATGGCCCCCGCCTCCGGGGCGGCAGTGGAAACCGCCTGCCCGCTGGGTGCACTGCACGCGGCCAACAACAGCGCGAACACGGGTGCGACGTAGCGGCGGGCCATCAGATCGACTCGTCCGTCATGCGGACCAGCTGCCAGCACGGACGCTGGGCGAAGTAGTACGCCTGCTGGTCGCTGGTGTCCTTGGTCCGGATAAGCACTTTCATGCTGCCATCGTCCTGACGGGTCACCTGCATCTCACGGCCCACGTCTTTCAGGCCGGAGGGGTTGGGCATCACCGGCCAGGTCACCTCGCTCAGCGGGACCTTCTCGCTGACCAGGGTGGGCTCATCGCCGCGGGTGTCGTAGCGCTCACGGACCAGCGGGTCGGCGACGGACGTTTCCTGCAGGGCGATCTCGCGGCCGAACCGCGGCAGGAAGGCCTCGAAGTCTGCCTGCGGACAGGCTGCGGCGGCATCGGCTGCCGTGACGGCCGCAGCCGCTGCAGGGGCGCCGGTTGCGGCGGCAGGCGAGGTTGCGGCAGGGGCGGCGGCATCGGCCGGCGCGATCGCGGCGGTCTCGGGCTTGCATGCGGCCAGTAGAATGCCCAGCGACAGGGCGAGCAGCGTCATGGAACGATGATGGGACAACGGATCCTCCTGATTCGTGTCAGGGCGCGAACTGGACTGCGCCGGGGCGCGTAGCATAACGGCGCGCCAACCCCATGGCGTTCACATACCCATTACATACTGCGCGCGCCCCGCCATACGTGACGTAATTCACACTTTTTCCAGTGAAATCCATCACAACTGTGTGGATGTCGTTCATTCTCCCGCTTAGCGATGTCAGCCTTTTGACACGCATTTCTGATCGGAGGTCACCGGCGCGATGCGCATCAACGTTCTCCAGCTTCCCGTTTCGGATGTCGTCGCCGTCGCCGCGTGGTTTGCCGATGTCATGCAGTTGCCCGTTGAAGGCGATGCCGTGCAGATCGGCTGGACCACGCTGAAACTTCGTGCCGCAGGTGATGACCCGGTTGGCGGCGTGCACATGGCCTTCAACGTGCCGGCCAACCGCTTCGAGGCCGCAACCGCTTGGCTTCTGGCGCGCTCGCCGCTGCAGCGCAATCCCGCAGGCCAGGCGCATTTCACCTTCGGGGATCGCTGGGAATCGGAGTCGATCTATTACGACGGTCCGGACGGCCTGATCCTGGAACTCATCGGGCGGCGGCGGCTGCCGGCGTCCGCGCGTAGCGGTGCGTTCCACGGCAGCGAACTGACCTGCGTGAGCGAAGTAGGCCTGCCCACCGTCGATGTCGGCGTGCTGACCGCACGTGCCGAGGCCGCGCTCGGCGTGCAGCCCCTCACGCCCCCGACCCCGCACTTCGCCGCACTGGGTGACGATGAGGGGTTGTTGATCGTCGTGGATGCAACACGCCACTGGTTCCCGGAACAGAAGGTGCTGCCCAACGCGCGAGGCATTGACGTAACGCTGGGCGGTGTCGCGGCGGGCGCGCTCAAGGATCCCGACCAGGGCTGGAGCGTGTCGGCGGTCGCTGGCTGAACAGGCAATGCCGCCCTGTTCATCGGTGCGGTCAGTACATTTGCTGGGCCGCGACGGGTAGAAGGACCGTTGCGCAGCCTGCGGGCTCGCGGGACAGTAGGACAGCCCCTTCCAGGTTGCCCGCCGTGGAACTGCTGACCTCCGCCCCTGTCCCCGACCCCACCCGGGCGGATCCTGCCCTGGCGCCGCTGCTGGAGATCGACGCCCGCCTGGCCAGGCTTGGCGGCAGGATCCGCGTGCTCTCCGCCCTGGCCTGGCCGATCGATACCGAGAAGCGCTTCCTCGACCGCTGGCGGGCCGGTAAACCGGAGCTCCCTGCCCCGCCCACCCAGCCGCAGGACCACGCCGACACGATTGCCGCGCTGGACGACATCCTGCAGCAGCTGGACCGCGGCCACCCGGTGGGCGACTGGCTGTACCGCACCGCGTGGAGCTACCGTGTCGCCGCGCGAATGCTGGCCAGCATCGGTACGCCACGCTTTACCGAATGCTCAACGCTCCTCTACGGCCACCCCAGCACCCACTACCGCTCACAGACCAGCACCACGGCACAGTCGGCCGCACAGATGCTGTCCATCACCGACCAGCTGCTGGGTTCGCAGTACGTTCCCCGCATCGCCTACGACATTCCTGCACCCGACTTCTCGGTGATGCTGCGCGCGCGCATCGAACCTTTCTTCACCGACGACCCGGTGAGCGTGGTGCTGGACACTGAACTGGCCTCCAAGGCCGCCGCCGGCAGCAAGGTGATCCGCCTGCGCGCCGACGCGCTGTTCTCGCAGCTGGACCTGGACCAGCTGGTGGAACACGAAGCCTTCATCCATGCCGGCACCCTGCTCAACGGCAAGCACCAGCCCTGGCTGCGCTGCCTGGGCAGCGGCGCGCCGCGTACCACGCGGACCCAGGAAGGGCTGGCCACGTTCGCGGAAATCATCACCGGCGCGATGGACATCAACCGCCTGCGCCGTCTTGCGCTGCGCGTGGTGCGGCTGCAGGAGGCACTGGAGGGTGCGGACTTCATCGACATTTTCAAGGCGTTCCTGGCCGCCGGCCAGAGCGAAGAAGACAGCTATCGCAGCGCGGCCCGCATCTTCCGCGGCGGCGACGTGCGCGGGCGGATCTGCTTCACCAAGGACGGCGCGTACCTGGAAGGGCTGTTGCTGGTGACCGCCTTCATCAAGCGCGCCCTGCACGAGAACCGCGCCGAAACCCTGCGCCTGGTGTTCTGCGGGCGCGTGGACCTGGGCGACCTGGTCACGCTCGCGCCCTACCGTGCCTCCGGCCTGATCGCACCGCCGCGCTATGTACCGCCGTGGGCCCAACACCCGGAGCGGGTGCTGGCAACCTTGGCGTTCACGACCGCCACGCAGGCGATGCGGGTTGATACCTTCGACCTTGACCGGTTCTCGGCGGCGGAAGATGAGTTGATGCGCTCGGCGGAGAGTGCATGAAGAAGGCCCCGCCGAGGCGGGGCCTTTATTGTCCGTCGCTACAGCCAGCCGTCACTCTTCTTCGTCCTTCCAGCCCTGCTGCTGGTTCTGGTTGCGTTGCTGCTGTTCCTGCTGCTGTTGCTGCTGCTGGTCGCGGCCACGCCCCTCCTGCTGACCACGCTGGTCCTGTTGGGAACTCTGATTGCGCTGCTGGGCCATCTCGGATCTCCGGAAGCCGCGGGCGGGATGCCGCGGTCGAGGCCATCCTGTGCAGGGCCGGGTTAAATCCATGTGGCGATTTGCATACGAATCCGTCAAGACTTCACTGCAGTGACACGACAGCCTTGTTTTTCAGGGTTTTCGCGCGCGCTTCCATGCTTATTCCTGGATGGAATCGGCTCATGTCCACCTCCGAAGATGGCGCAGTCATCAGCATGAACATGGGTCGATGCGCGGCAACTGTGACCGCCATTCTGCGCAGTCTCAAAAACGTGATTGGTTCGCTCTACTCCTATAGAGAGACGACGGCGCCAGCCCTATGGCATTACGTTAATTACGTTGCAGTTTTCCGGCCTGGATCTGCATCATTCCGAATGCTGTAGAGGCGTACGTTGACGACCCATCGGGCGCCGCGCATGTTCGGCGCCATGAACATTTCACACGCCACCGCACGGCTGGGCGACATCGCCAGCATCCGCCAGGGCCACCCGTTCCGTGGTGCCATCGTTGCATGCGCGGACGGCCCGGTACGGGTCATCCAGTTGAAGAACGTGACCGCAGCCGGCGTGCAGGATGCGGACGATCTGCTGCGCACACGCTTGAGTCATCGCAAGACACCGGACTGGGTCAAGGACGGCGACGTGCTGCTTGCCGCGCGCGGCAGCCATCCCGCAGCAGCGCTGTTGTGCTCGCCTCCCGAAGGCACGGTGTGCAGCCCGCACCTGTACGTGATCCGGCTGAAGGATCCCGCCACCGTGATGCCTGCATTCCTGGCGTGGCAGTTGAACCAGCCGGGTGCGCAGGACTACCTGCGGGGGCAGTCAGCCGGCTCACGGCAGCAGAGTGTGCGGAAGGCCTCGGTGCTGGACCTGCCAATACAGGTTCCGCCCCTTGTTCATCAGCATCGAATCGTGACGATCGCTCGCACGGCAATGATCGAGCGAAGCCGCTGTGAGCTCCTCATGAGTGCTCGGCACGAGGAGGTTTCCCGTCACACGGAACGCCTTCTCTACAAGGATTCGGTGTGAGGAAGTCTTGGCTCACGGGAACATCGGCACCGAGGCATGACTATCGTCGCTTGGCAGGGGCAGGCGCGCGCCTTTTTTTCAGCCGAGCTTCCAGCTCCGTGACGACCTCCGGGAGAGATGTCCCGCAGATCACGGCGAGATCACGCAATTCGACTAGATCCAGCCGGCGGCTACCGCGCTCGACATCGCTGAGCTTTGGCTGGGTGATGCCAAGCTTTTCCGAAACTTCGGTCTGGGTAAGGCCGGCATTCAGACGTAGCTCACGTACCAGTTCAACAAGCACCGTGTACTCGGGCCGATAGATGGTCTTTGGCATGGCCGCACATATAGAAAGGGCGACCTTGAAAGCTATATCCGATCTTCCTATATCGGAAAATGGTATAGACTGGCGCGATCCGAGCGAGGAGTAGGCCTGTGTCTGGATCTTTGAAGTCGAATGGAGCGCCGTATAAGCGCAGGAGAAGGGGCTAATGCGCTTACCGCTCTCCGACACCCCAGCGACCCTTGCCGCCCTGATCCACGCCCGCGATGCGCTCGGCGACGTCATGCGTCCGGATGCGGATACGCACCTGACCCTGTCGCTGTTGCTGCTGAAGCTGGCCAGCGATGCGCACCAGGCCCGAACGCCCTCCTCGGCGCAGCGGCCATTCGACCGGATGCACTCGCTTCCGTTCTGCGTTCCCGCCCAGGCCCGGTTCGAAACACTGTTCCGACAGCGCCATGCGCCGGGCAACGCGCTGCGGGTGATGACCGCCTTGCGGGTGTTCACCCTGGCCAATCCACGCAAGCTGGGTGGCATCTTCCCGGCGCTGCACCTGGGCGATGCCCTGCCGGCCGACGAGATTGAACGCGACCATGTGCTGCTGCACCTGCTTGAACGCCTGGCCCTGCCTGCGCTGGACTTTCGCGCGGTGTCCCCACGTGGGAATGCCTGTATCAGCGATGCCGTGGAAGGATTGCTGGAGCGCCCTGTGGCGGGCCGTGGCTGCGCCGAACCGGCACCGGTTCCAACCGCATTGGCGTGGCTGATGGCGGCGCTCACCACGCCCACCGCCCAGGAGGCCGTATACGACCCCGCCTGCCGGCACGGCGCGCTGCTGTTGGCTGCGTCGCGCTGGATGCGGGGCACGGACGACGCAACGATCGCAGATGCGGACCTGCGTCATCCGCTGTACGGCCAGGAAGCGGACCCACGATTGTGCGCGCTCGCGCGCCTGCGCCTGCTCCTGCACGGCAGCGACAGCCCGCACCTGCGCGCGCGCGATGCGCTGGAAGATCCACTGCTTGAAGACGGCCGACTGCAACGCTTCCATGTGGCATTGGCCTGCCCACCGCTGCATCTGAAATGGAGCCCCACCCACGCCAGCGCTGACCCGCACGTGCGCTTCCTGCACGGTGTGGCGCCCCGGCAATGGGCCCATGCCGCGCTGATCCAGCACATGCTGGCCACGCTGGACCCGCACTGCGGACGCATGGCCATCGTGGTGCCGCACGGTGTGTTGTTCCGCGACGGCGAGGAGGCGCGCATCCGCCAAGCCTGGCTCGATGCGAACCTGGTGGAGGCGGTGATCGGGCTGCCGGACCGTCTGTTCGCCGGCGCGGCCGTGGCCACCGCCTTGCTGCTGCTGCGAAGGGGGCGCACCGGGCAGGACGTGCTGTTCATCGACGCGCGTACCCTTGCTGCACCGGGCCAGCGCGGTCCCCGCCTGGGCATGCAGGCAGCGAGAACGCTGCACACGCTGTGCGCGGAACGCGCCAGTGCGCCTGGCATGGCACATCTGGCAGGTCCGGACGAGATCACGACGAACCACGGCAACCTGAGTATTGCGCGTTACGTGCGTCCGGCGCCGGCACGTCCCGCCACCGACCTGGCAACGTTGCGGTCGCGGCGCGCCGTGCTGGAAGCGTCGTTCGCGGCCGTCCAGCGGGAACTCAACGCTGAGCTGGAAGCACTGGAACGCGACTTCGCGGATCTTGCCTGAAACGACGCGTGATCGCGTATCGATTGGCTCTCACTATCCTAATTTGAAGAAGGATTGAGAACGCGTTCTGTCGCGTGCGCTTCCAACGCATGATTCGGAATGATGCACACAGTGCGCGATGGCACGGATCGAACACACTGGCGTCATGAACATCATCTGCCCAAGTTACCGGTCTGCACGGCCACGCATCCTCCCGTTGCCCGAAGGGCGTTCCGCATGAGCGCGGTGGCCGGCAGGTACGGCGTACGCCACTCCGTACTGGGTTGGTTGCGTCGCCTCGGCTGGAACCATCTGGAGCCATGGGAGCTGGACCCGCTGCGCGGACTGCCGGAGAGCACGTTGCTGGAGAATCGGTTGCTGCCGTGGCTGCGGCGATTCCGCTTCGACTGGAACGGCGAACCGCTTCCGCTGTCGCCACACTGCTTCAACGACATCATTGCGGCGGTCGATACCTGCTGCCACAACATGGACTGGGAAGCCTCCAGCGGCACCGTGCATCGACTGCTCATGGACGGCGTGCCCGTCCAGCAGCGGCTGCCCGACGGCGGCAGTACCACGGTGCATGTGCCGTTGATCGACTGGGCGCATGTGCACCGCAATCACTGGGACGTGGCCGATGCGTGCCCGTACCCGGACGCGCTCGAGCCGGACATCCGTGAGCTGGTCGGCTACGTCAATGGCATTCCGTTGGTGGTACTGGCCTGCGTGGAGCGCGATCGGGAAAAGCGCTGGGGCGGCGTCGCGGCGGGCATCGCGCACCTGGGGCGCGGCAACGCGCCCATCCTGGCCCATCAGCCAGCCCTGCATGCGCAGGTGCTGCTGTGCCTGGACCGGCGGGGCGGCTGCTACGCCAGCGTCGGTACCCCGGCGCATGGCTGGGTGCGCTGGCGCGAGCACGGCTGGAACCGCGAAGCCCAGGCCGAGCTGCGCGACCGGCCTGTCCCCTTTTCCGCGGTTGCACTGGACCCGCCGTGGGCGGCGCATGCCGAGCTGCTGCACGGGGTGCTGGGTCCGGCACGCTTCCTGCAGCTGCTGCGGGGTTTCCTGCACACCGGCGCGCATGGACGGCGCTACGTGGCACGACCGGCACAGTTCTTCGCGGTGCAGCACGCGTTGCAGGCGTTGCGCATGCGCGACGCCGCCGGCAGGCGCTGCGGCGGCCAGCTATGTCTGGCCGCCGGGAGCGGCCTGCAGCGCACGCGGCACTGGCTGCTGAACGCGCTGCGGGCCGACCCGGCCTTCGACGGTCTGCGCGTGCTGCTGCCGGTCACCCGGCCCTCGCCCGTCACGCAGGAGTGCAGGCGCAGGCCCGGGCCACGCGCCGTCGACCAGCTCACGGAATTCTTCGCCGGCTATGCGGGTTCGACACAGGAGGTACCGCTGCGGGTGCTGCGGGGATGGGGTCGCAAGGCCGCGATACCCGCCCCGCACGAACCGGCAGCGGGCGACATCCTGCTGCTGGTGGACGCCGACTTCTGGGAAAGCCCGCCAGCGCTGCTGCGCCGCCTGCGCCGCTGCCTGCCGCAATCGACCTGGATCACCCTTTGCGCGCAACCGGTGCTGTTGCCGGCAACCAGCCTGGACGCGGGCGCGCTGCTTTACCAGTATCCCCCCGAGCATGCCGTGGCCGACGGCGTGGTGGTACCCGCGTGGCGCGATGGTGCCCCGATCTTCCCGGAACCGGTGCGCGGCACCGCGACACGCAGCGAAGGGGCGGGCAGCGACCCGCGACACGCCCGAGTCGCCACCGCCATCAGCCAGCACTTCCACGGCCTGATCCGGCTTGCCGAACGCGGGCTGCGCGGCACCCTGCTGGTGGATACCCCGCAGGAGGCGCAGGACTACCAGCGCGCGCTCGGCGGCGGCCTGCACACCCAGGTGTCGGGTTACGACAACCACGGCCTGCCGACGGACCAGGCCTGCGCGCGCATTCCACCGCAGGTCGAACTGGTGATCGCGCATGGCCCGCTTCCCGCCGTGCAGGACGCGCAGCTGGGCCTCTTGTATGTCGACCGGCCGTTGTCGGCACCGGAACGCCTGCGCGCGGTGGGGCTGGTAAATGCACCGCATCCGGACAAGCGCGCGGCGCTGGTGGTGGATTTCCACGCCAGTGGCATGACCGAAGCGCCGGGGCAGGAGTGGCTGCCCGGGTCCGTGCAGGTGCAGCGCGACGCGCTGCCGACCGATCATCAACGGCTGCAGGGACTGTTGCCGGGTGACGCAGAGAGCGACTTCCATGCCTGCCGCGAGCACCTTGCACCGTATTGGACACTGGGTGCGCATGGCGAGGACATCGACCTGCACCGGCGCCGGCGCGACCTGCTGCACCGTCGGGTCACCGCGTTTGGACAGCGATTGCAGATCGCGATCGCCTCGGAAGCCGCGCTCACCGGTGACCAAGCGGCCGTGTGCGCCCGTTACCGCGGCATCCTGCACCGCTATTCGGTACTGCGCGATGCGGTAAGCCAGACGGCGCTGGAAGAAGACTGCTTCAATCCGGAAGACCTGCGGGTGCGGCATTGGGCGCGCGAGCGTGCGCCTGCGGTGCACGAAGAAGCGCTGGACTACCCGCTTCTGCTGGCGGCCGAGCCGGAACGCTCCGCGACCGAACAGCAGTGCCACCAGGTGTACACGCGGCTGCGGCACTACCTTGACGCTACCGGCGACGCGCCACACCTGGTCGAGCAGAGCCGCCACGCACTGAGCCAGATCCTGCTGATGCCTGCCGGCACGCTGCGCCTGCAGGCACTGCAGGCCTTCGAAGCGACGCTCCAGGTTTCGTTGCAGGGCGGCAGCGGTGGCCATCCACCGTCGCGCGGCCTGGCGTTGCTGGACAGCCTGTTCGGCGCAACGTCCCACCCCACGCAGCACATCTCCATGGGTGCGCTGATCGACGTGGTGGTGGCCGAGGCGCATGCAGGCCCGCGCCTCCAGTTCCACCACCACCTGCGCGAGCGGCTGGAACCGCTGCTGCGCCGCGACCTGGAGGAGCCGCAGGTACAGGCCGTGCTGCACGCGGTCCTGTCGCGCGCACACGACTGGCCACCGGGGTGAACCCGGGACCGCCTGCGCTTACGGCATCACCGGCGGCACATAGGTCAGGGTCATGCCCAGCAGCCACAGCAGGCCAAGTACCAGCGGGATATGCACCAGCAGCTGGATGAAGGTGAACCCGACAATGTCGCGCGCCTTCAGGCCCAGTACGCCCAGCAGCGGCAGCATCCAGAACGGGTTGATCAGGTTGGGCAGCGCCTCGGCGGCGTTGTAGACCTGCACGGCCCAGCCGAGGTGTGCCTTGAGTTCATTGGCGGCCTGCATCACGTACGGCGCTTCGATGATCCACTTGCCGCCGCCGGACGGCACGAAGAAGCCCAGCACCGCCGAGTAGACGCCCATCACCAGCGCAAAGGTGTCGGTGGTGGCGATGTGCACGAATACCGTGGACAGGCGATGGGCCAGGGTTTCGCCACCCTCGCCCACCGCGTGGGTGAGGATCATGGCGATGCCGCCATACAGCGGGAACTGGATCAGCACGCCCGTGGTGCTGGGCACGGCCTTCGCCACCGCGTTGAGGAAACTACGCGGGCGCCAGTGCAGCTGCAGGCCCAGCGAGATGAACAGGAAGTTGTAGGTATTGAGGTTGGCGATGGCGGTCACCACCGGCTTGCTGGCGAATTCGCTGAACAACCAGCCGAACGCCAGCAGCGAGAGCAGCACGGTGAGCAGCGGGCTGTATTCCAGCCATTCGCCGGCACGCGTGCGCGGCGGCAACGGTTCCGGCTCGGCCTGGGCGGCGCCGGCGAAATCGCGGGCGGTGCGCGCGGTGGCCGGGCCCGGGGCGGTCAGCCAGGCGATCAGCAGCGAGACCAGGATGAGCGCGGCGGTCAGCGCGATGGACTGCCACAGGAAAATGGTTTCGGTGAAGGGCAGCACGCCGGTGATGTCCACCAAGCCGGGCGGCATGCTGGCCGGGTTGGCCTGCAGCTGCGCGGCCGAGGAGCTCAGCCCCATCGCCCACACTGCGCCCAGGCCGAGGTACGCCGAGGCACCGGCAGCGCGGTAATCCATGTGCAGCCCCTCGCGCCGGGCCAGTGCCCGTACCAGCAGGCCGCCGAATACCAGCGAAAAGCCCCAGCTGAGCAGCGAGGCCAGCATGCTCACCAGGCCTACGTACACCACCGCGCCGCGGCCGGTGCGTGGGACCCGGGCAAGCAGTTCGATGAAGCGCGCGACCACCGGCGCCGTAGCCACCGCGTAGCCGCCGATGACCACGAAGGCCATCTGCATGGTGAACGGGATCAGGCTCCAGAAGCCGTCGCCAAAGGCCCGGGCGGTGGCCTGCGGGGTGGCGCCGAAGCCCATCGCCGCCAGCGCAACGATCACCACGCCGAGCACCGCGAACACGTAGGCATCGGGGAACCACTTCTCGGCCCAGGCGGCCGAGCGCAGCGCCGCGCGCGCCATCCAGCCGTCCTGTGCCGGCGCTGATGTGTTGGTGGCCATGCCTTACCCTCCCAGGTTCAGTGACCTGATTTTCGCGGCGGAGGTGGCCATTGTCAGTAACCCATTGGTCGGGTCACGAGCAACGGTCGTGACCTACCGGCACGAGACGTCCAGCGCGGACGCTGGCACCTGTCTCGATGCGGTAGCGCCCGACCGTTGGTCGGGCGGCCCGTCGGCTCAGCCCAGCGCCAACGCCGCAGCAATGCCCGCAAACAGCGCAGCGCCCACCCAGTTGTTGTGCAGGAACGCCTTGAAGCACGGGTCACGCTCGCGCTTGCGGGCGATCCAGAACTCATACGCGATCAGCCCGGCCGCCACGGCCACGCCCAGCCAGTAATAGAGGCCCAGCTCGCCGCGCACCCCGACCAGGGCCATTGTGGCCAGGAACAGGGCGTACAGGATCCCCTGGATGACCAGGTCCAGGTCACCGAACAGGATGGCCGTGGAATGCGAGCCCATCTTCAGGTCGTCGTCGCGGTCGACCATGGCGTACCAGGTGTCATACGCGGTCGACCACAGGATGTTGGCGCCATACAGCAGCCAGCCGATCACCGGCACTTCGCCCTGGATGGCGGCGAACGCCATCGGAATGCCCCAGCCGAACGCCATGCCCAGATACACCTGCGGCAGATGGGTGTAGCGTTTCAGGTAGGGATAGCTGGCCGCCAGGAAGATGCCGATGAAGCTCATGCCGATGGTCAGTGCGTTCAGGGTCAGCACCAGCGCGAACGCGACCAGCATCAGGCCGGCGAACAGCAGCAGTGCCTCGCGCCCGGACACGCGCCCGCTGGCGAGCGGGCGGTCCTTGGTGCGCTTGACGTGCGGGTCCAGCCAGCGGTCGGCGTAATCGTTGATCACGCAGCCGGCCGAACGCGTCAGCCAGACCCCGGCGGTGAACACGAACAGGATCCACAGCGGTGGCAGCCCACCGGCGGCCAGCCACAGCGCCCACCAGGTGGGCCACAGCAGCAGCAGGGTGCCGATCGGGCGATCGGCGCGCATCAGTTTCCAGTACTGCCCCCACCGCGACGGCGGGGCGCTGGCGGGGGTGTCGAATCGTTCGTAAGCCATGCGCAAAGGATACCGCCAAGGCCCCTGCCCCGCGCTGGAAGCGCTGTTTCGTCAAAGGGGGCAGACCTGCGCCGCGTTTACGGATAGAATGCCCGTCCCGCACCGCCTCATGGCGCTGCGATGCCCGCCCCGGCCCGCCGGTGGCGCGGCGGTCCTACAACGCGCCCGTAGCTCAGCCGGATAGAGTAGTGGCTTCCGAAGCCATTGGTCGGGGGTTCGAATCCCTCCGGGCGCGCCATCTTCCCGTGTTCGCCATGGATGCCGCAGCCACGCAGGGCGTGGCTCTACCGCGCGTGCAGTCCCATGACGTAGAGCCACGCCCTGCGTGGCTGCGCAGTGCCGGGTAACGTGCAGCGCCATCACGTAGAGCCACGCCCTGCGTGGCTGCGCGGTGCCGGGTAACCTGCAGCCGGGCAGAGCCCGGCTCTACGGGGCGTCAGTACGTGCCGTCGAACGCGAAGATCGGTTTGCGCTGCTTCCACAGGCCGGCCGTGAAGTCCGGGAACTCCAGGGTCTGGAAGCTGTTGGCGATGGACTGCTCCGACAGCGGGGTGATCGCGCTCCAGGTGATCGCGTCGTAAATGTCGATCGGCATCGGAGCCCTGGCCTTCAGCGATTCGACGAAGGCATGGATCACGAACCAGTCCATGCCGCCATGCCCGGCGCTGGCGGCGGTGTCGGCGTGCTGCTTCCACAGCGGGTGTTCGTACTGGTCCTGGTAGGCCTGGAATGGTTCCCACTTGTGCGGCGGGCTGCGGCCTTCGATGTGGATCGACTGGTTCACGTCCATCCACAACCCCTTGGTGCCCTGCACGCGGAAGCCCATCGAGTACGGGCGCGGCAGCGAGGTGTCGTGCTGTAGCAGGATGGTTTCGCCGTTTTCGCAGGCCAGGGTGGTGGTGACGATGTCGCCGAGCTTGAAGTTCACCTTGGTGCTCGGGTGGGTGGTGCCGCCGCTCTTGGCCACGGTGTATTCGTGCAGCCCACGCGCCTTGCTGGCGAACGCGTTGATGTGGGTGAAGCGGTTGCCGCGGTTGATGCCGGTGTACATGGCGCACGGACCGATGCCGTGGCTGGGGTACAGCTCGCCGTTGCGATCCACCGAATGCTGGGTGCGCCAGCGTGCTTCGGACCAGGCCTGGGGGCCGAACTCCACGCCACTGTCATACGGTTGCGAGGGATCGCCGGAGTTGAACTTCACCCCGCGCAGGTCGTGCTGGTAGCCGGCCTGCAGGTGCACCAGTTCGCCGAACACGCCCTTGCGCACCATCTGCAGCGCGGCCATCACGTCGCGGCGGTAGCAGACATTTTCCAGCAGCATGTACGGCGTGCCGGTGGACAGTTGGGTCTTGAGCACGTCCCAGTGGTCCTGCAGGGTGATGCCGGCGACCACTTCACAGCCCACCGCGATCTTGGCCTGCATGGCGGCGATCGCCATCGGCGCGTGGTACTCCCACGGCGTGGCGATGATCACGCCATCGAGGCCGCGCTGCTCGAGCAGCCGCTTCCACGCGTTGCGGTCGCCGTCCTGGCCATAGGCGGTGGGTGCCTTTTTGCCGGCCTTGGCCACCATGTCCATGCCGCGCTTGAGCATGATCGGCTCGATGTCGCACAACGCGACCACCTCGACGTCGTCGCGGCGCACCAGCTCCTTGAGCAGCACCTGGCCGCGCATGCCGGTGCCGATCAGGCCCAGGCGCAGCGTGCGCCCGCGTGCCCAGGCCGGGTTGTCCGGCAGCAGACTGGTGGCGGCCAGGGCCGCACCGGCGGCAATGAATTCCCTACGCTTCATGGAACGTTACTCCCTTTGGAAGCGCGCCGACCGGAGCCGGCGCGATGGAACAATCAGAACTTGTAGCCGACCTGCAGACTGTAGCTGCGGCCGAAGATGCTGGCATAGTCACTGGAGTCACCCAGGAAACTGTTCGGGTCGTAGAACGGCAGGCGGTTGAACAGGTTCTTGACGGTAAAGCCCAGGCTCCAGTGGTCGTCGGGGCGCCAGCCCACGCTCAGGTTGGCGGTCCACCACGAGGGCACGCCATCGCACTGCGCCGGGTTGACCGGCAGGTAGCCGGCGGTACAGGTTCCCGGGTTGTTGTCTTCCGCGTCGATCCGGTCCCACGCCCACTTAGTGGTGCCGACGTAGTTGATGAAGAAGCTGGTGGTGACCTGCTTGTAGTTCCAGTCCGCATTGAAGGTGGCCCGCAGGCGCGGGTTGCCGTAGTAGCCGATGGTGTTGCCGTAGTACCAGCGCAGCTCATCGTCGGTATAGGTTTCCTTGCGCCGCGCGATGGTTGCCGCTACGCCCACGTTCAAGGCGCCCCACGCACCCATCGGGAAGCGGCCCCGTGCATCGATGTCGAAGCCGTCCACCAGCGTGCGGCCCTGGTTCTTGTACTGGCCCACCACGCTGGACACATTGCCAACGCTGTAGCCGGGCAGCGTGGTCGGACAGCTCACGCCACTGGCCGGGTCGGCGCACATGGCGGCGAGCGCAGCCTGGTTGGCGCGGTCCGCGTCGGTGATTGGCGAGCGCGTCATCGACTGGATGTCCTCTTCCTTGCTGTAGTCCGGTGCGGCGATCTCGTTGCGGCGGTAGATGAACCAGTAGTCGGCCGAGATGGACATCCAGCTGGCCGGCTCGTAGACGAAGCCCAGGGTGGATATCTTTGCCTTCTCTGGCTTCAGGTCCGGGTTGGGCTGGGTCATGCGCGCCACGGTGCGGCTGCAATCGCTGTTGAGCAGGGAGTTGCCCAGGTCCACGTCGCCGGCACGGCTGGACTGGCGCAGCAGGTTGGCGATGGCGTTGGTCTCGTCGCAGCGGACCTCATCGCGGTAGCCGCCCAGCTGGGCGAACACGCCACCCGTGCCGGCCTCGGCAAGGCTGGGTGCGCGGAAGCCTTCGGAGTACGTTCCGCGCAGCAGCAGCTGCGGCAGCACCTGGTACTTCAGGCCGATCTTCGGGGCCAGATTGGCGCTGAAGTTGGGGTACTTGTCCACGCGCAGCGCGGCGTCCAGTTCCAGTTTGTCAGTCAGCGGTGCCACCGCTTCGGCGAACAGCGCGTAGGTGTTGCGCTTTCCATCGAACCACGAGCCACCCTGCTGGGTGATCAGGCCGTTGGCGGCGTCCGGGTTGCCCGGGGTGTAGAAGGTTTCGCGGGTGGCGTTGAAACCGAACGCCGCACGCACGTCACCGGCGGGCATGCTGAACAGCGGACCTTCGACCTTGCCATCCAACGTGTGCAGGCGGGTCCAGGACTGGATATCGAAGGTCGGGAAGGCTTCGCGGATGAGCGCCGCGTTCGCTTCGCTAAGCTCACCGAACTTGTACGCCGGATGGTCGGAGATGATCACCCGCCCGGTGCCCGGGTCGATGGTGTACGGCCCGAAGGCGCGCTCGAAGCCCTCCAGGTTCACGTTGGTCGTCTGGTAGGTCACCGAATGGGTGCCGGCGGTGGCAAAGGCGGTCTCCCAGTTCCAGTCCTCGCCCAGGCTGCCGCGCATACCGGCCACCACGCGGTAACTCTGGTCGGTGTTGCGCTGGCCGAAGTGGTTGGCGCCCACGTCCTGCAACAGGTACTGCAGGCCCACCACGCCGCCCATCAGCGCTTTCAGCTCCGGGCTGGCCAGGTTGTACTCGTTGTTGGGACCCAGGTAGGGGTACAGGAACTGATTGACGTTGGTGCCGGTATTGCGCGAGAACCAGCTGGTGGGGTTGCCGGTGGTGGTGCCATAAGCACGGGGCGTGCCGCCGTTGGCGGTCAGGTCGATGTCGGTGTAAGTGGCTTCGGCGAAGGCCTCGGTGCTGTCGCCGATCAGGAAGTGCGCATTGACATAGGCCGTATTGCGTTCGGTCTTGGCGCCCGCGTCGATCTCGTTGTTCATCCAGGTCTGCCAGATGCAGCGCGGCCCGGCAGCCTCGGTGGTGAGGATGTTCTCGCACCCCGGTGCGGCTTCCTGCACGCGCGCGCCGGTGACCGGATCGAATGCGAAGTAACTGCCCGGGTTGAACACGCCCGGCTTACTGCCGGTGCCCAGGCGCAGGTTGGGAATGTAGTTCGGGTTGTTGACGTAGTACTGGCTGGGGCGCTTGTCGTAGAAGTCACTGAGCGGAATCGCGTCGCGGCGGTACAGGTTGACCGAGGCGTAGACGTTGTAGCGGTCTTCGTCCAGGTCACCGAAGCCGGCGGTGATGCTGCCCTGCTGCTCCCCATAGGAGTCGATGCGCGAAGAGCGGTCGGCGGTGATGTTGACCTCCGCGCCCTGGTAGTTCTGCTTGGTGATCACGTTGATCACACCGGCCACCGCGTCGGTGCCGTACACCGCCGAAGCGCCGTCGGTCAGCACTTCCATGCGCTCGATCGCAGCGGCGGGAATGGCGTCGATGTTGACGAACTGGGTCTGGAAGCCGGCCGGCGCACCGTAGTACGACAGCCGCCGCCCATTTAGCAGCACCAGCGTGCCCTGCGCGCCGAGTCCGCGCAGGTTGGCCTGCGAGGCGCCGTCGGAGCCGGTGAACAGCGAACGCGAATCCTGCTGGCCTGGCCGCGCGGCCGGCAGGTTGTCGAGCACCTGCAGCAGCGTGCGCGCCCCCATGTTCTCGATTTCCTGCTTTGTGATCACCTGCACCGGCGAGGACGTCTCCACGTCGCTGCGACGGATGTTGGAGCCGGTGACCTGCACGCGCGCCAGTTCGGTGGCGTTGGTGTCGACCTTGGCCGGGTCGGTGCTGTCGTTGTCCTGGGCGAGTGCCGGACCGCTTATGGCCAGGGCAAGGCCCAGCGCGACGCATAAGGGGTGGGCGGGGATGCGGCGATGGCGATGGCGTTCGGTCAACATCTTGGGCTCCTTGTGCAATCCGCAGCGTGGGGCTGCCTGAGGGTGGGTTTTGATGGGCAACAGTCACCCGCACCGCCGCCGGCAGGCCGCAGTCGGGTCACGATGGGGACGTCGAAAAACGATGAAGCGCTGGGTTACGGCGACACGACGCTGGCGGTATCGCCCTCCTGTCCGATCAATGCGGCGTTGGCCCAGTTGCCACACACCTGCGCCGGCTGCGCGCCCTGCGCGCCCAGGGTGCGCAGACTGAGCGAGCGCAGGCCACGGATATCCAGTTCGGGTTTGACCACGCCAGGCGCCTGCACCCGCCCGCTGTCGTACAGCAGGCGGCCGTCGCCCCAGACCTGGAACTGCATGCCGCCGGCGCTGCGGCAGGCATCGTCGATCCCCAGGTCGGCGCGCAGCAGGCGCCACTGGCCGTGCAGCTGCAGGTCGAGACGACTGTTCGGGCCCACGCCGAGGCCACGGCGGAACAGCAGGCCGTTCATGCGCATCGGTTGGCCACCCTGGAAGGCAAGGTCGGCGCGCACCTGTGCGCTCGCGGCGGCTGGCAGGTCAAGTTCGGAGAGGTAGCGCTGCTGCGCCGGGCGCTCGGCCACCGGGTGTTCCAGGATCTGGAACGTGGAGAGGGTGATCGGCCCCACATCGCGTGGCTGCAGTGCGTCCACGGCACGGGCGACGCTGCCCTGCGCGGCGGTGACCATCGGGTCGCTGCCGGCGGCGCCGTCACCTTCCGGGGTCTGCACGCTGAGCACGCGGAAGCGCAGCAGGCGGCCGGCGTGTGCGGGGAAGTCGATCTGCTGCTTGTCCTGCTTGAGCGCCAGACGCCCCCGCTTGATCGGCTCGCCCCACTCGCCGTTGCTGTCGGCCAGGTAGATCTCGTAGTCGCGGACCTGGCCGCTCTTCCAATGCTGGTCGTTGCGTGGTGCCAGCACGATGCCGTCGACCAGGCGGCGTTCGCCGAAGCCGATCACCCATTCGTGCGCGCCGGTGCGCACCGCCTGGTTGCGCACGGTGCGGAACCAGGTGGCCGGATCGTCATCGAAGGCCTTCTCCAGTTCGTAGCCGCGCTCTTCGGCCGGGCGGTTGACCACCAGCAGGCTGTCGGCGGGCAGCGCGCGGCCCAGTACCGGGGCGGCGGGGTAGGCGTCGTCGGCGGGCGCCGGTGCCTGCGGAATGTCCAGCCGGAAGGCCAGCGGCTGGCGGATGTCCACGGGGGCGGTGCGCACATGCACGGTGCCGCGGCGCTCGCCGGCGTCGAAGTACCAGCCTTCGGTTGCGCCCTTCCATGCAGCCGAATCTGCCAGCATCGGCAGGGTCCGGTTGTCCAGGGTCACCGCGGTCGGGCGCTGGCGGCTCAGCACGCGCAGTGCATATCGGCGTTGCGCCAGCTGGCCCCGGTATTGCCCGCGTACGCCGTCGATGCCCACCTGGACCGGGCCACTGCCCTGCGCGGGCGCCTGCATGCGCACCTGCTGCTGGCTGGACTCGCCCTGCTCGTAACGGCGCGTGTTGCCGTCGTCCTCGTACAGCGTGTACTGCGAACTGCCCTGCGGGTACAGGTCGAAGGTGACTTCGTCGAGCGGCTTCTCACCGTCGTACAGCATCGCCGGGTACATCGGCACGATCGCGCCGGCACGCACGAACAGCGGAATCGTCGCCAGTTCCACCGGACGATCGAGCGTACGACCCTCCGCGCCCACCTGCAGCGCGCGGCCATCCCAGTAGTCGATCCAGCGGCCCTGCGGCAGGTGGACGTCGCGGCGCCAGCCACGGCTGGCCGCCTGGCTGCGGTATACCGGCGCCACCAGCAGGTCGCGGCCCAGCAGGAACTGGTACTTCCAGGTCTCGTCCCAGGCGTGGGGGTCCTGCGGGTAGTCCCACATCAGCGCGCGCAGGATCGGTGCGCCGGTCGTGGCGGCCTCGTGCGCCAACCCGTACATGTACGGGGTCAGGCGCATCTTCAGCTTGAGGTAGTCGCGGTTGATGCTGCGGTACGGCTCGTCGAACCACCACGGGTGCTTGCGCGCACTGCCCGACCAACCGGACATGCCCATCAGCACCGGGGTGAAGCTCTTCCACTGCAGGTCACGGGTGAAGGTTTCGGCGCTGCCGCCGAAGATCGCATCAACGTCACCACTGGCGTAGGCCATGCCGGAAAGACCGGAGCCGACCAGGGTGGGAATGTGCCAGCGGATGTAATCCCAGCTGCTGCTCTGGTCGCCCGTCCAGGCCACCGCGTACCGCTGGATCCCGGCCCAGCCCATCACCGTCCACAGGAACGGGCGCGAATCGGAGTTGTGCAGGATGCCGTTGAACGCCGACTGGTTGGCGTCCATCGCGAACTGGTAGCCCTTGCCGGTCCACGCCACGTCCAGCTTCTGCACGCGGCTGCCGGCGGTGCCGACTTCCCAGGCAATCTTGTCCACGCCGTTTTCGGTCCACAGCCCGGTCCTGAAACCGTAGCCGGCCAGACCCTTCACCGTTTCCGGCAGCGCCTTGTAGCCGCAGCCGTAACCGTCGTTGGGCAGGATCCAGCCGCCGGGCATGTCGTGTTCGCGGTACTGTTTTGCCACGCTGTCGACCACGTCCGGGGTGGTGCCGGTGGGACCGTCGCTCCAGCCTTCGGGCACGCTGCCCGGCTTTTTGATGTTGTCCCCGTCGTTGTAGCAGTCCGCGTCGCCGTACGAGAAGGCCCAGCGCGGCAGCAGCGCGGCGCGCCCGGTGAGCGCCGTATAGCGGTCCAGCAACGCGGGCAGGCCCGCGCCGACGAAGTAGTACGCGTCGAAGCGGTCTTCGCGGTGCAGCAGCGTGGCCTGGTCGGGCTGGCGCAGGTCGTAGCTGCCATCGCTCCAGGTGTTGCGCAGCATGCCCCAGCCACGCGAGCTGAGCAGCATGGGCGCCGGGTTGGGGCGGTCGCCTTCTTCCCAGCCACCGGAATAGGACACTTCCAGCTCGCGGCCCTTGAAGGCGAAACGGCCGTTCTGCTGGCCGCCACCGACGAACTGTTCGTCGGCGGTGCTGCTGAGTACCTGCACGCTCTGCGCGGTATCCAGGTCCAGTGGCTGCAGTTCGTGCCACAACGGCACGTCCTTGCCAGCCTCGCGCCGGTCCAGGGCCAGGCGCAGCGGTTGCCGGTGGATGCGCAGCACCAGCGCGTCGGTGCGGATGCGCACTTCGCCGGCGTCTTCTTCCAGGGTGAACGGCACCGCGACAGCGGGCTGTTCCAACACGATGGGCGCAGCCTTGTCGCCGGCTGGCAGCAGTCTGCCGTTGCGTCCGGCCTGCACCCGCAGCAGATCGTTGCGCAGCAGGTCCACGCGCAGGGTGGCACCCGTGCTGCTGGTCAGCGTCCACGCGGTGCCATCGGCAGTGGGCAGTGCCTGCAATGCCTGCAGGTCGCCGACCGGCGCAGCGACGGCAGGCGAACACGCCAGCGCGATGGCGATCAAAACGATGGTCACTGTGGTGCGACGACAACGGGTTGCCACTTTGCCCCCAAAGCCCGCAGTCGGCGGGTGTCCGAAACCAGTGCGGCCGACTATGGGGCAGCGATTCGAAACTTGTCAATGAATTGCAAAGAAAAAAGCTTAGGAATTTCATAGAAACGAAAGATTGTGCGCGGCACCACTTTCTATATGGTGACTGAATGCGGAGAATTTTCCTTTTAGGAGCTGGGAGATAGCGGGACACGGTTCGGTCCATTCGCGTCGCGTGTGACTGAAAGTGTGACGCCACAAACTTATTTTTATCTTTCGATAATTGACATTTCGAAAGAAAACACAGAAGGTGAGCTGGCCCAACAGGAAATGCTTATGGAAACGTGCTTGCTCCCTGATCTGCCTCAATGGCAGCGCCTCGGTGGTGCCCATACCGCCGAAGAGATCGCCCAGCAACCGCGCCTGTGGGCTGCGCTGGCTGACCTGCTGGCGGGCGCGCAGGACAGCATTGATGCGTTCCTGGGCACTGCACTGGAGCAACCCGACCAGAAGGTGATCTTCACCGGTGCCGGCAGCTCGGGGTTCATTGCCGAAATGGTCGCTGACCAGATCAATGCACAGTGGCCGGCCGAGGTACGCGCGGTCCACACCACCAGCCTGCTGACCCACCCTGAGCTGTACCTGCAGCGCGACCGTCCGACCCTGCTGGTGTCGTTCGGGCGCAGCGGCTCCAGCCCGGAGAGCGTGGCAGCAGTGGAACTGGTCCGCGCGCAGGTCGACGACGCACGCTTCCTGGACATCACCTGCAATGCCGAGGGCGCGTTGGCCCAGCGTGGCCAAGGCCGCAGCGACACCCTGTCGCTGCTGATGCCGCCGGCCAGCTGCGACCGCGCCTTCGCCATGACCAGCAGCCTGAGCTGCATGCTGCTGGCCGCGCTGGGCGTGTTCGAAAAGGCCTCCTGGGCGTCGCGGATCGACCGCCTGCGCAGCCTTGCCGACAGCGGCACGCGCGCACTGCAGGCGTGGGACGCGCCGGTCGCCGCGCTGGCGCAGGCCGACATCACCCGCGTCATCTACCTGGGCAGCGGACCACTGGAAGCCACTGCGCGCGAAGCCGCCCTGAAAGTGCTGGAGCTCACCGCCGGCCGGGTGCTCGCCCTGGCCAACACCCCGCTGGGTTTCCGCCACGGGCCCAAGTCCACGCTCAACGGCACCACCCTGGTGGTGGTGCTGCGCAGCGCGCAGGCGCTGTCGCGCCGTTACGAACAGGACCTGCTGGACGAGCTGCGCCGCGACGGCATCGCCGCCCGGATCCTGTCGGTGGGTCCAGCTGGCGCAGACCGTGCCGAAGGCGACTTCGTGCTCGACATCCCCGACCTGCCCGATGCATGGCTGTCGCCGCTGTGGCTGCTGGTGGCGCAGTGCTTCGCGCTGCAGCGCTCGGCCGCGCTTGGCCTGACCCCGGACAATCCCTTCCCCGACGGCACGGTCAACCGCGTGGTACAGGGTGTGACCATCCACGACCATGGCTGAGCCGGGTACGCCCATGCAGAGCTGGTACGGCATCGACATCGGCGGCACCAAGATCGAACTGGTGGCCTGCGACGCGAGCCTGGCGGTGCATCATCGCCAGCGCGTCGCCACGCCGAGCCACGATTACGCGGCCTTCGTCGACGCCATCGGCCAGCTGGTGGACGACGCCGATGCGGCGCTGGGCACGCGCGCCCGTGCAGTGGGCATCGGCCTGCCCGGCGTGCGCGACCGCGACAGCGGCCGCCAGCTCAGCGCCAATGTGCCCGCGCTCAGCGGCCGCACGGTGGGGCAGGACCTGGAAGCCAGGCTGCAACGCCCGCTCGCGCTCGGCAACGACCTGCAGTGCTTCGCGCTTTCCGAGGCGCACGACGGCGCGGCCGCCGGCTACCCCAGCATGTTCGGGGTGATCCTGGGCACCGGTGCCGGCGGTGGCTACTGCCTGCACGGCAAGCTGGTGGCCGGCAACAACGGCATCGCCGGCGAGTGGGGCCATTGGAGCCTGCCGGCCACGCTTCAGCTGCGCCACGACCTGCCGCTGCTGGACTGCGGCTGCGGCCTGCGCGGTTGCCTGGAGCGCTACGTGTCCGGCAGTGGCCTGGCCATGATCCATGAACGCCACGGCGGCCAGGCCCGCGACGGCAGCGCCGTGGTGGAACAGGCACACGCCGGCGACCCCGCCGCGCTGCGGGCGCTGGCCATCCACCGCGACCTGCTCGGCTACAGCTTCGCCAGCCTGATCCTGGCCCTGGACCCGCACGTGATCGTGCTGGGCGGCGGACTGTCCAAGCTTGAGCAGCTGTACCGCGACCTGCCCGCTGCAATTGCGCCTTACCTGTTCCGTGGCGTGCGCGTACCGCCGATCCTGCCGCCGGCGTTCGGCGATGCCGGCGGCGCGCGTGGCGCGGCGCTGCTGGCCCGCCAGCTGCACTGCGCACCCTGACCACGCCTTCCGTTCCGCTGCACCTGGAGTGTTGCCATGTCTGCCGTTCAATCCCTGATCGCCGCCCATCGCCAAGGCCAGCCCGTAGGCCTGTACAGCGTGTGCTGCAGCAATGAGCAGGTGCTGCTGGCGGCGATGCAGGTCGCGCGCGCATACGACACCGTGCTGCTGGTGGAGGCCACCTCCAACCAGGTCGACCAGTTCGGCGGCTACACCGGCATGACCCCGCCGCAGTA
Source organism: uncultured Stenotrophomonas sp. (assembly GCF_963519925.1). NCBI lineage: Bacteria > Pseudomonadati > Pseudomonadota > Gammaproteobacteria > Lysobacterales > Lysobacteraceae > Stenotrophomonas > uncultured Stenotrophomonas sp. The sequence continues at coordinate 96,369 of NZ_CAUQPH010000002.1, forward strand.
CCGCGATTACGTGCTGCAGCTGGCACGCAGCCAGGATTTCCCGGTCGAGCGGCTGATCCTGGGCGGCGACCACCTGGGTCCCAATGCCTGGCAGAAGGGCCCGGCCGCGGTCGCCATGGCCAACGCGCGCACCCTGATCGCCGCGTACGTGGCCGCCGGATTCCACAAGATCCACCTGGACTGCAGCATGTCCTGCGCCGACGACCCCACGCCGCTGCCGGATGCGATCGTGGCCGAGCGCTCGGCCGAACTGGCGCGTGTCGCCGAGCGTACTGCCGCCGAACAGGGCCTGCCGGCACCGGTGTACGTGATCGGTACCGAAGTGCCGGTACCCGGTGGCGAAGCGTCGCTGGACGGTGGCCTGGCGGTGACCACGCCGGACGCTGCGGCGCTGACCCTGGCGATCCACCGTGAAGCGTTCTCCGCCCCGGACCTGCAGCCGGCCTGGTCACGAGTGATCGCCATGGTGGTCCAGCCCGGCGTGGATTTCGACCACAGCAGCGTGCACTACTACGACCCGGCCGCCGCGCGTGCGCTGTCCGCGTTCGTGGACACACAGCCGCGCATCGTGTTCGAAGCGCATTCCACCGATTACCAGACCGAAGCCGGACTGCACGCGCTGGTGCGCGACCACTTCGCCATCCTCAAGGTCGGCCCGGCCGCCACCCTTGCCTTCCGTGAAGCGGTGTTCGCCCTTGCGATGATCGAGCGCGAACTGCTGCCGCCGCAGCAGTGCTCGCAGCTGATCGAGGTGCTGGAGCGCTGCATGCTGGAAAAGCCCGGGAGCTGGACCAGCTACTACCAGGGCACGCCGCACCAGCAGCGCCTGCTGCGTGCGTATTCGCTGAGCGACCGCAGCCGCTACTACTGGGGCGAGCCGCCGGTGCAGGCGGCTCTGGCCACGCTGGTGGACAACCTCACCCGCCAGCCGCCGCCGCTGATGCTGCTCAGCCAGTACCTGCCCGAACAGCTGCGTGCGGTGCAGGCGGGCGAGCTGACGGCAGAACCGTTGGCACTGGTCCGGCACAAGGTGGGCCTGCGCCTGGCCGAATACGCCCGCGCTTGCGCTCGCAACCGGTTCGACACACACAACGAAAGTTTTTCTGCCGCGGAGGTTTCGGAACGGTAAGCTTCGGCTTTACTTCCGAACGGAATCGCCTCCATGCGAAACACACGGCAACGTCGCCAGCAGATCCTGCAGTTGCTGGTCGACCACGGCAACGTGCAGGTCAGCGAACTGGTGGAGCGCTTCGGCGTGTCGGCAGTGACCATCCGTGCCGACCTCACCCACATCGAGGCGCAGGGCCTGGCCACGCGCACCCACGGCGGCGCCACGCTGGTGCGCACGCCGCCGCTGGAACAGGACATCCACCAGAAGGACACCCTGAACCTGCCGCTGAAGGACAGCATCGGCGCGCACGCCGCGCGGCTGGTGCGGGCCGGCGACAACATCATCATCGATTCCGGTTCCACCACCATGACCCTGGCCCGCCACCTGCGCGAGCACCGCGACGTGACGGTGATGACCAACGGGCTGAACATCGCCTGGGAACTGGCCAATGCGCCGGGCGTGGAGCTGCTGCTCACCGGTGGCCTGCTGCGCAAGCAGTCGCTGTCGCTGCAGGGCAGCCAGGCCGAAGCCAGCCTCAACACCTACAGCTTCGACACCCTGTTCCTGGGCGTGGACGGGCTGGACCTGCAGTTCGGGCTCACCACCCACCACGAAGCCGAAGCCAGCCTCAACCACCGCATGGTGGAGCGCGCACGCCGCGTGGTGGTGCTGACCGACGCGTCCAAGTTCGGCCACGTCAGCCTGCACCGCATCGCCCGGCTCGACCAGGTCCACACCATCATCACCGATGCCAGCATCGACCCCGAGTACCTGGAGGGGCTGCAGAAGCGCGGCATCGAAGTGATCATTGCCGAGTCCCCACCTTGACCACCACTGCCACCCTGCATGGCCGCGTACTGACCCCGTCCGGGTGGGTGCGTGGCGACATCCACTTCCACCAGCGCATCGCCTCGATCCGCCCGGACCACGCCGATCCGCGCGACGACAGCGACGTACCGTGGATCCTTCCGGGCTTCATCGACCTGCATGTGCATGGCGGGGCCGGGGTGGACATCATGCAGGGCGGCGACACTGCCGTGACCGTGGCGCGCACGCACGCGCGGCACGGCACCACCGCGCTGCTCGGCACCACCATGACCGCCGAGGCGGACGACATCGTGCGTGCGCTGCAGGGCCTGTCTACTGCGATCGCCCAGCGCACTCCGGGCACCGCGCGGGTCCTGGGCGTACACCTGGAAGGCCCGTTCATCAGCGCCGAGCGGCTGGGCGCGCAGCCGCCGCTGGTGGTTGAAGCCACGCTGCAGGACGTGCAGCGCCTGCACGCCATCGCGCCGATCAAGGTGCTCACCCTGGCGCCGGAGATCGGCCAGCACCTGGCCCTGATTCCGGCCCTGCGCGCCCTGGGCATCCGCGTGCAGCTCGGCCACAGTGCCGGCAGCTACGACGACGGTGTGGCCGCACTGCAGGCCGGTGCGGCCGGCGTCACCCACCTGTTCAACGGCATGACCGGCGTGGACCATTACCACCCGGGCATCGCCACCGCGGCGCTGGCGCATGCCGAGTACGCCGAACTGATTCCCGACCTGCAGCACGTGCACCCCGGCGCGATCCGCACCGCACTGCGCGCGATCCCGCGCCTGTACTGCGTGACCGACGCCACCGCCGCCACGGGCATGCCCGATGGCGAGTACGCACTGGGTATCCAGCGGGTGCACAAATGCCTGGGCTGCGTGCGCCTGGAGAGCGGGTCGCTGGCGGGAAGCGCACTGACCATGGACCAGGCGCTTCGCAACCTGGTTGCGCTGGGACTGGCGCTGGATGACGCATCAGACCGTGTTTCACGCTTCCCTGCCGACTATCTGGGTCTTGAAGACCGTGGCCGCCTGCAGCCGGGCGCCTGGGCCGACCTGGTGGTGCTCGACCGCGACCTGCGTGTGCAGCAGGTGGTGGTGGAAGGCGAAAACATCGCGCTCGACTGAGTGATTCCGCGCCGCGTGCGGCGCGTTCCCCTGTAGACAGGACCGCACCATGAACGACGTTTCCGCCGCCATGCCCGTGCCCGCCGCCGCCAACGCACCGCGCTGGCCGGTGCGCTATCTGTTGTTCATCGGTGGCATGGGGGGCCTGCTCTACGGCATCGACATCGGCATCATCGCCGGTGCCCTGCCCTACCTGGAGGCCACGGCCACCGCCAGCTGGCACCTCACCACCCAGCAGCTGGGCTTCGTGGTGGCGGCGGTGCTGCTGGGTAGTGTGTTGTCTTCCTTGTTTGCTGGCGCCATTGCCGACCTGATCGGCCGGCGCGGCGCGATGGTGCTGGCCGGGGTGCTGTTCACGGCCAGCATTCCAGTGATGGCCCTGTCCGAAGGCTATGGCCCGCTGTTGATGGGCCGGCTGCTGCAGGGCATCAGCGGCGGCCTGATCGGCGTGGTGGTGCCGCTGTACCTGGCCGAAGTACTCAGCCCGGAGCGGCGCGGGCGTGGCGCGGCGATGTTCCAGCTGCTGCTCACCATCGGCCTGGTCCTGGCCGCGGTGATCGGGTTGTACCAGGCGCACAGCGTGGACGCGGCCGCGGCCGCCGTGGCCCACCTGCCCGGCGAGGAACAGCAACGCCTGCTGTTCGCAGTGAAGGATCACGCGTGGCGCACGATTTTCTGGAGCTGCCTGCTGCCTGGCCTGGTGTTCACCGGCGGCGCGCTGCTGATCAGCGAATCGCCACGCTGGCTGGTGCGGCGCGGGCGCATCGCCCAGGCACGCAGGGCGCTGCAGCGCACCGTCGCAGCGGCCGAAGTGGAACCCACGCTGGCGCGCATGCAGGCGCCTGACGCGCCCGCCGCCGATGGCAGCCCGGCCCGGCGCGACCCCCTGCTCAGCCGCCGCTACGTCTGGCCGTTCGTACTGGCGTGCCTGGTGCTGGCCTTCACCCAGGCCACCGGGATCAATTCAGTGCTGGCGTATGCGGTCAACATCCTGCACCAGGCCGGCCTGCCCGGTGCGGTAGCCAACTGGGCCGATGTTTCGATCAAGCTGCTCAATGCGCTGATGACGGTGGTCGCGCTGGTGCTGGTCGATCGCAAAGGGCGCAAGTTCCTGCTGATGCTCGGCACCGGGGGCATCACCATCGCACTGCTCGGGGCGGCGCTGCTGTTCGTGCGCAGCGAGCACGGCCGCAGCGACGTCCACCCCGTGCTGCAACAGCAGCTGATAGGTGACACCTTGTCGCTGCCGATGGATGCCGCGCAGTGGCGCCGCCTGGATGCCAGTGCCGGCGACCAGCCGCTGCAGCTCACCGTGTCCTACGCCTACGGCGGCTTCAGCAACGTGCGTTCGCTGCGCAGCGACAACCCGATCGACACCACGCTGCAGATCCGCCGCGAAGACGCGGTGTCCGCCGACAGCGTCATCGGCGCGTTCTTCCGCCGCCTGCACCTCAATCCGTTCCCGGATCCGGCCGATGCCGCGCATGCGCCGCTGGTGATCGAGCGTGCCGCGATCGGGCCGGTGCCCTCCCCCACCCACGGCTGGATGGTGGCGGGCTGCATCCTGCTGTTCGTGGCCTTCTTCGCGGTGGGCCCCGGGGTGTGCGTGTGGCTGGCGCTGTCCGAGCTGATGCCCACCCGCATCCGTTCCAACGGCATGAGCATCGCGCTGCTGATCAACCAGTTCGTATCCACCGTGATCGCCGCGATCTTCCTGCCCACGGTGGGCCACCATGGCTACGCCAGCATGTTCTTCTTCTGGGCCGGCTGCACGTTGCTGTACTTCCTGGTCGCGGCGTTCTGGCTGCCGGAAACCAAGGGCAGGACGCTGGAGGAGATCGAAGCGCGGTTCCAGCGCCACCGATGACGTGGCGCCGGATGCGGCGTCAGCGCAACTTGCGCAGCCGGAATGCCACCACGATCTGCAGGATGCCGTAGAGCAGGCTGCCGATCCCGATCCACAGCGTGGTCACCGCCACCCCGCCCAGCGGGTTGGCGAACATCATCACGCCCAGCACGATGACCAGCACCCCGCTGACGATGAGCAGCCACTCGCCTTCGATCTGCCTGCGCACGCGGATCGCGAACACGATGCGGTAGACGCCGGCCATGATCAGCCAGATCGACAGGATCAGCACCAGCACCTTGGCGGTGACCAGCGGGTTGATCACCGCCAGCGCGCCGAAGGCGATCGAGGCCAGCGCATAGACCAGCGCCCAGCCACGCGGCGCACCGCTGTTGCCACCGAACACCGCGAACAGGCTGATCAGGCCTTCGACCAGCGCCATTACGCCGATGGCCCACGCCAGCCCGGCGGCGGCCGACAACGGCCGCAGCACCGCGATCAGGCCGAACCCGATGGCCACCAGGCCGTACAACAGAAGTACCCACCAGCTACGCCCCACCAGCGACAACAGCGAGGTACCACGTAGATCCGAGGCCTGGCTCATGACGCTGCTCCTGCGAGGAAGGTCAAGCGCGATGCTAGGCGCGGAGCCCCTTCTGGACAAGGCCCGCCTACCGACGCCGAACCGGTGAGGCACGCACCGAATTCACGTAAGTGAACGAACCGGCGCACCCATCAAGCCGTTGCCGACACCATTCCTTGCGGCTCGGATACCCCTTCACTAAACTGCACCCAACACACCCGCCACGCCTCTGACGCGAGATTCGCGCCACGCTCAAATTGGCGGGTTTTTTTTGCCCGCTTTCTGGTATCCAGGATGACCCGGTACTGCAAACAACCCCTTTCCATTCCTGGCCAACTGGCTCAGCTCCAGGCACGGGGTCTGGCGGTGGGTAACGCAGGAGAAGCGGAGCACTACCTGCAACGCGTGGGCTACTACAGGCTGATGGGGTATCTATATCCGCAACGCGTGGCCGGCAGCGACTACTTCGAGAGCGGAGCGACCTTCGAGGACGCAGTAAGCCTCTACGAATTCGACCGCCTGCTGAGGGACCTGGTCATGGAAGCCGTTGGCCACGTTGAAGTCGCCACGCGGACGCTGCTCACCTATCACTTCTCGCACGCCCATGGCGCGTTTGGTCACCTGGATCCATGCAACATGGCGTTCTCTGAGTCTCAGCATCGCGATTGGCTTGACGCGGTCTGCAAGGAGGTGGAGCGCTCCAGGGAAACATTCATACGTCACTACAGGGACAAGTACACCAGCCCTGCATTCCCGAATGTTCCGATCTGGATGGCTACCGAAGTAATGTCGATGGGTTCCCTTTCGCGGTTCTACAAAGCACTTCGGGGTCCTGAAAAGAAGGCAGTATCCCGCGAGGTCGGGTTGGCTCCGCCGATTTTCGAGAACTGGCTTCACGTTACCAGCGTTGTACGCAATGTGGTGGCACACCACGGCCGCCTCTGGAACAAGGAGCTGGGTGTCACCGCCGTCCGTCCCCGGATTGCGGGGTGGTCCGAGCGTGAGGCGCCATTTCCCGCAAACAGGTCGTTCTACCTTCTCCTCATGCTTCGTAGACTGCTCTCGATCAGCACGGCGGATGTGGGCAATTGGCGTGATCGGGTTGACTGCCATCTATACGAAGGCATGATCAGCTCATCGCGCGTCATTGGCCTCGGGGCAAACGAAGGATGGCGCTCGCACAGCCTGTGGCGCGCCGCCCCCCTTGCACGCCAGGCAGGTGTTGCCGAGCGACGCGACCCCATCGTGGCGAGCCTGGCGCCAGGAGACATCGCGTAGGACACCTGACGCAGCCTGTTCCCGCTGCACGCAATCCGGATGACGATTCACGGCGCCCGCGCACACACCCACAGCGTGGCCTGCTGCAGTCCCGACCGGCGCAGCGCTCGCACCGCTGCGTCCAGCGTGGCGCCGGTCGTCATCACATCGTCCACCAGGGTCAACCGCGGTGGCGGGGTGGCCCGCACCGCGAAGGCACCCCGCAGGTTCTGGCGGCGCGCCTCGGCGTCCAGCGTGGACTGCGCCACGGTGGCCCGGCTGCGGCACAGACCCGTCCACAACGGCACCCCGAGTTCCTTCGCCAGCGGCCGGGCCAGTTCCCGGGCCTGGTCGTAACCGCGCTCGCGCAGCCGTCGGCCGTGCAGCGGCATGGGCAGCAGTGGCGCCGGTGCCATTTCGGGTACTGCCTGCAGCATCAGCTGCGACAACAGGCGCCCGGCGGCCAGGTCGTGGTGGAACTTGAAGCGCAGTACCAGCTGGTCGATCGGAGGTGCGTACACGAACGTGGCCGCCGCACCTACCTGCCACGGTGGCGCACGCAGGCATGCGCCGCAGGCGGCCGCAGGCTCATCGACGGGCAGCGGCAGCGCGCACAGCGGGCAGGCGTGGTCGTTCCACGGCAGGTCGGCGTGGCAGGCGGCGCACAGGTCCAAGCCCTCCTGGCCTGGATCGTCGCAGACCAGGCAGCGCAGCGGCAGGCACTGCCGCCCAAGCCAGCGCAACCCTTCGTAAACTTTTTCCAAAGCCATGTGGTTGACAGCCTCCTTCAACCTCACCAGACTGCCGCCCCTTGGTTACGTAATCTGTCAGGACACTCCCATGGCTACTGTCATCCGCCACGACTGGCACGCCGAGGAACTGCTGGCGCTGTTCGAGTTGCCGCTTCCCGAACTGCTGTACCGGGCGGCGGCCGTGCACCGGCAACACTTCGACCCGGGCGAGGTGCAGGTGTCGACGCTGCTATCGGTCAAGACCGGTGGCTGTCCGGAAGACTGCGCGTACTGCCCGCAGGCGCAGCGCTACGACACGGGTGTGAGCGCACAGAAACTGATGGGCACCGACGAAGTGGTCGCCAAGGCCCGCCAAGCCAAGGCGGCCGGCGCTTCCCGGTTCTGCATGGGCGCGGCGTGGCGGGCGCCCAAGGACCGCGACATCCCCAAGGTGGCGGCGATGATCCGCGAGGTGAAGGCACTGGGGCTGGAAACCTGCGCCACCCTGGGCATGCTCGACGGCGCGCAGGCCGTGGCCCTGCGCGAGGCCGGGCTCGATTACTACAACCACAACCTGGACACCGCGCCGGACTACTACGACGCCATCATCCACACCCGCCAGTACCAGGACCGCCTGGATACGCTGGAACACGTACGCCGGGCCGGGCTGAAAACCTGCTGCGGCGGCATCGTCGGCATGGGCGAGACCCGCGCCCACCGCGCCGGGCTGCTGCTGGCGCTGGCCAACCTGCCGGCGCACCCCGATTCGGTGCCGATCAACCGGCTGGTCCAGGTGCCGGGCACGCCCCTGCACGGCAGTGCCGAGCTGGACCCGTTCGAGTTCGTGCGCATGGTCGCGGTGACCCGCATCTGCATGCCCCGGGCGATGGTGCGGCTGTCGGCCGGCCGTGAGGCGATGAGCGATGAGCTGCAGGCGCTGTGCTTCCTGGCCGGGGCCAACTCGATCTTTTACGGCGAGAAGCTGCTGACTACCGGCAATCCGGACACCCGGCGCGACCTGGCTCTGTTCAGCCGCCTGGGCCTGCGCCCCATGGCGGTGCAGGTCGACGCCGCCGGGCATGACCATCCGGGCACCGTGCATGCCGACATCACCTGCGACGACCAACGGTCGTCGCCTACCGGCGGACTAGCGGCCTGAGCGCTGCGCCAGGCGGTGCAGCGCAGCGCCCGGCAACCGGGTACGCTAGCTCCCCTGCCCGCCCATGAGACATGACGACCATGGCCCGTCCTGACCTGCACGACCGCATCCAGTCCCAGCGCAAGCTTCGCGACGCGCAGGGACGGATCCGCGTGCGCCGCACCGTGAACCGCCGGGATGGCGTGCGTCTGGAACTCAATGGCCAGTGGCTCACTGGCTTCTGCAGCAACGATTACCTGGGCCTGGCCCAGCAGTTCGGCGTGGTCAGTGCGCTGCAGGACGCGGCCGCGCGCGAAGGCGCCGGGGCCACGGCCTCGCACCTGATCTGCGGCCACCATGCGCTGCATGAAGCGCTGGAACAGGAAGTGGCCGACTGGCTCGGCTACCCGCGGGCACTGCTGTTCGGCAGCGGCTTTGCCGCCAACCTGGCGGTACAGCAGGCGCTGCTCAGCGAAGAAGACGATGTGTGCGTGCAGGACCGGCTCAACCACGCCAGCCTGCTCGACGCCACGCGCCTGGCCGGCTGCCGGCTGCGCCGCTATCCGCACCTGGACACCGAAGGCGCGCTGCGCCAGCTCAAGCATGCGCCGGAAGGCGCGGCGATGCTGGTCACCGACGGCGTCTTCAGCATGGACGGCGACATCGCCCCGTTGCGCTCGCTGTCGCTGGTGGCGCGCATGCAGGAAGCGCTGTTGTATGTCGACGATGCGCATGGCGTGGGCGTGATCGGCGAGCATGGCCGCGGCTGCGTGGCCGAGGCCGGGCTGGGCGTGGCCGATGTGCCGCTGCAGCTGGTCACCTTGGGCAAGGCCCTGGGCGGCAGTGGTGCGGTGGTGGTCGGTGATGACGCGCTGATCCAGCACCTGGCTGAAACCGCACGTCCCTACATCTACACCACGGCCCTGCCGCCGGCCCAGGCCGCCGCCGCGCTGGCCGCGGTGAAGCTGGCCCGCCGCGACGACTGGCGCCGCGAAAAGCTGGCCGAACTGGTCGGCGTGTTCCGTGCCGGCGCACGCCAGCACGGGCTGGAACTGATGCCTTCGGACACGCCGATCCAGCCGCTGCTGTGCGGCGCCGAATCGACCGTGATGGCGCTGTCGGCCGCGTTGGAAGCGGCCGGTTTCCTGGTCAGCGCGATCCGCCCGCCGACCGTGCCGGAAGGCAAGGCACGCCTGCGCGTGACCCTCTCCGCATTGCACACGGTGCCGGAAGTGCGCGCGCTGACCGATGCGATCGCCCACGCGCGCGACCAGGTGCTGCGCCAGCAGACGCTGGATGCGCTGAGCGCGTGATGCGCGGGCGGTGGCGGTGAGCCTGCATATCGAAGTGGTCGGCCGTGGACCGGCGCTGGTCCTGATCCACGGCTGGGCCCTGCATGGCGGCGTGTTCGCGCCGTTGGTGGAGCGCCTGGCCGGCCACTTCGAGCTGCACCTGGTGGACCTGCCCGGGCATGGCCACAGCCGCGACGACACCACGCCGCTGCGCCTGCCGTTCGTGGTCAATGCGATTGCCGCGGCCACCCCGCCGGCGGTCTGGTGCGGATGGTCGCTGGGCGGCCTGTTTGCGCTGCATGCGGCCGCCACGCTGCCCAAGGTGCGCGGACTGGCGATGATCGCGGCCACCCCGCGCTTCGTGCGCGGCGAGGACTGGCCGCACGCGGTGGAGCCGTCGGTGTTCGCGCAGTTCGGCCAAGACCTGGCGCAGGATTACCGCGGCACGCTGGAGCGCTTCCTGGCCCTGGATGCGATGGGCTCGGAGCACGCGCGGCAGGAACTGCGCAGCCTGCGCGCGACCCTGGTGGAACGCGGCGAACCGGCAGCGCGCGCGCTGCAGGAAGGCCTTGGCCTGCTGGAACGCACCGACCTGCGCGGTGCCCTGCCGCAGCTGCCCATCCCCAGCCTGTGGCTGGCCGGGCAGCGCGACCGGCTGGTGTCGGCGCGCGGCATGCAGGCCGCTGCCGCGCTGGCCCCCCGTTCTAGTGTGCATGTGGTCGCGCACGGCGGACACGCGCCATTCCTGGGCCACACCGACGAGGTGGCCGCGCAGCTGCAACACTTTGTTGCCGCGCTGCCTTGACCCGCCACGCACGCCCATCGTCGATCATGTACGCCTGTATCTCTCGGAACTGACCCATGGACCTTGGAATCGCCGGCCGTTGGGCCCTCGTCTGCGCCGCCAGCAAAGGGCTGGGGCTGGGCTGCGCACGGGCGCTGGCGCGCGAGGGCGTGAACGTGGTCATCGCCGCCCGTGGCGAGGCCGCGCTGGTGCAGGCCGGGCTGGAACTGCAGGCGCTGCCGGGCGCCGGCAAGGTCGTCACCGTGGTTGCCGATGTCACCACCGACGCCGGCCGCGTCGCCGCGCTGGCCGCCTGCCCGCAGGTGGACATCCTGGTCACCAACGCCGGCGGCCCGCCAGCCGGCGATTTCCGCCAGTTCGAACGCGAGGACTGGATCGCCGCGCTGGACGCCAACATGCTGGCGCCCATCGCGCTCATCCGCGCGACGGTGGATGGCATGATCGAGCGTGGCTTCGGCCGCGTGGTCAACATCACCTCGTCGTCGGTGAAGGCGCCCATCGACATCCTGGGCCTGTCCAATGGCGCGCGCTCGGGCCTGACCGGTTTCGTCGCCGGGCTGGCGCGCCGCACCGTGGCCAGCAATGTCACCATCAACAACCTGCTGCCCGGCCAGTTCGACACCGACCGGCTGCGTGGCAACTTCGCCTACATGGCCCAGCAGCAGGGCGTGGATGCCGGGCAGATCGCCGAGCGCAAGCGCACGCATATTCCCGCCGGCCGGTTCGGCACGGCCGATGAGTTCGGCGCGGCCTGCGCGTTCCTGTGCAGCGCCCAGGCCGGCTATATCACCGGACAGAACCTGCTGATCGATGGCGGGGCGTATCCGGGTACCTTTTGAGATTTCCGCACGACCAACGGTCGTGCGCTACCGTTTGTTGGACGTAGTGAGCCCTGCATGACCACCGATTTCGATCCCCAGCATGTCCGCCGCGCGTTCTCGCGTGCCGCCAGCAGTTACGACGCCGCCGCCGCCCTGCAGCGCGAGGTGGAAAAGCGCCTGCTCGAATCGCTGGACTACCTCGAGGCGCGGCAGCCCGAAGTGGTGCTGGATGTGGGCAGCGGCACCGGGCACGCCAGCGCCGCGATGAGGAAGCGGTGGCCGAAGGCGCAGGTGATCGCGCTGGACATGGCCGAGCCGATGCTGCGTGAGTCGAAGAAGCAGGCCGGCTGGTGGAAGCCGTTCACGCGTGTGTGCGGCGACGCACGCGCACTGCCGCTGCTCGACCAGAGCGTGGACGTGATCTACAGCAACCTGTGCCTGCAGTGGGTGGACGACCTGCCTGCCGTGTTCGCCGGATTCCGCCGCGCGCTGAAGCCGGGCGGGCTGCTGGTGTGCTCCACGTTCGGGCCGGAGACGCTGATCGAACTGCGCGATGCCTTCGCCAGTGCCGACGACACCCCGCACGTGAGCCGCTTCCCGCCCATCGCCCAGTTCGGCGACGCGCTGATGATGTCCGGTTTCCGCGACCCGGTGCTGGACCGCGACCTGTTCACCCTGACCTACCGCGACATGGACGCATTGATGCGCGAGCTGCGCGCGATCGGCGCCACCAATGCGCGCCAGGACCGCCGCCACACCTTGACCGGACGCGGGCGTTTCGCCGCAGCGCGCGCGGCTTACGAACCGCTGCGCCGCGAGGACGGCACCCTGCCCAGCAGCTGGGAAGTGATCTACGCGCACGCCTGGGCACCGGAGGCCGGCGCGCCGATCCGCGAGCACGGCCACGACGTGGCGACGGTGCCGGTGTCGGCGATCCCGATTCGGCGCAGGACGACCTGATGGGGTGAACCCTTGGCCGGGTTTCCATCGGACACGCGTGGCGTGTCGCTACGGATGCCACCAGGCGTGTAGTGACACGCCATGCGTGTCCGGCGCGGTCAGGAACCGTTCGCGGAAGGGAACATGTCCCGGTGGAAGAAATAGATTTCCTGGGCCAGGAACTTCCAGCTGGTGTGGAAGCTGCGGAAGCGCGTGCTCGGCGTTGACGATGCCAGCGCATCGATGCCCAGTTCGCGCGCCAGGCGCAGCGCGCGCGCCATGTGCAGCGGATCGCTGACGATGATCACCCGGTGCAGCTTGCGCTGGTCCATCAGCCGCCGCGCCTCCACCAAATTCTGGCGGGTGGTGCGCGAAGCGGTTTCGATCAGGATCGCGCTCTCCGGCACGCCCTGCTTGACGGCATAGCGACGGGCCACCTGCGATTCGGAGAAACGCGCCCCGCTGCCACCGTAGCCGCCGGTGAAGATCAGCAGCGGCGCATAGCCCTGGTGGTACAGGTCCAACCCATGCCGGATGCGCTCTTCGAACACCGGCGACGGCTTGGCGTCGTAGGCGGCCGCGCCTAGCACGATGATCGCGTCGGCCTGGGCTGCCTGGTCGCGCTCGCCCACCCAGACGATCCACGCCGTCACGCACAGCAGCCATCCGGCCAGCAGCAGGCACAGCCGCCACAGCCACCCTGCCAGCCCGACCCGGTGGCGCGCGCTCATGCCACCGCCCACGGCAGCGCGTCCAGGTGCACGTTCCCACCCGAGAGCACCACCCCGACCCGCTGCCCGGCAAACCGCGCCGGCTGCGCGAGGATCGCGGCCAGCGCAATCGCCGAAGAGGGTTCCACCAGCTGCTTGAGCACCTGCCAGAGCAGGCGCATCGCCACCACGGTGGCGGCGTCGTCGACCACGATCACCTCGGCCGCGCCGTGCAGCAGGGCGAAATTGGGCGCGCCCAGGGTGCCGCGCAGGCCATCGCAGATCGTGTCCGGGATGAAGTCCAGGCGCAGCGCGCCCGCCGCCAGCGAGCGCGCGGCATCGGCGGCACCGGCCGGTTCGGCCAGCACCAG